>DATLYW010000007.1 GCA_035574315.1 Candidatus Zixiibacteriota bacterium | reverse complement strand
TGGGCCAGTCCCAGTCGCTCTTCGATTCACAGGCGACTTTCACGCAGCCGGTCTCCCTGAGCCACCCGCACACCTTTACGGGCCGGCTGGCCGGATCGACCACCTCGGTCAGAAGCCATTTGCCGAGCCTGTTCTCGCCGTTCTCCAGATGCACGCCCGGCACCAGAGTGTAGAAGGCGCCGCCGATCTCGAGCAGGCTCAGCACCTTCTCCACGAATCGGGATAAACTGGTGGTATAAGTGAAGCCCCCGTAGACGTCGGTGACGATCTGGAATTTTCCGAGCTCCTCGCTCGAATAGCGGCTCAGCCGCTTACCGTAGAGATATCGTATGCGGTCGTCGCCGAGACGCGCGGCCTGCCGCCGCCACTCCTCCGTACGCCGATCCTCTATGGAGATCGCGACTGCACGCGCCCGCTCGCCGGGCCGGACGCAGTTTTGCGCCGGCGCGGCCGGGTCCGCCGGCGCGTAATAATCCAGTATCGCCTGTCCCGTGCCCGCACCGACGTCCAGCCATCGGTCGGCGCTCCTCAGCCCGCGGAGCGCACCGCAGAAGCCTCCGGGAAGGAGCTCCGCGTAGTCGGAGAGCCCCCGATCGGTGACGTAGCTGCCGGGGACGTCCCTGCCGCGGCTGCGGTAGATTCGTTCCTGCTTGATGAACTCCTCCTCTATCCCCGGCTGAGGGACCTCCTGCGTCCTGCCGGCTCCCGGCCAGAGCGAGTGCACGACGACGACGATCAACACGGCCCGGCGCGCCGCCGTGCCCCATCGGTTTACCGCCCGCTCGAGTGAACGCATCGCAGGAACGCCTCCTCCGGTTCGATGAAAAACGATTCCCAGGGAATAGTCCATGTCGAGGTCCGGCGCAAGCGTCGAGGGCCGGGACGGCTCCAGGGCTCGGGACTACGTTCCCATGGGCGGCATCTTCGGAAACTTGGCCAGCGCCGGGTCCATGCAGTCCCACGGCTGAGCGCTCGCCGTGAAGATGTCGAGCGTCGGCCTGTACAGGCTCGGATCGTCGAGGCTGCCGGCGGTGATCATCGCGAGATCGGGATTCGCGCTGGTCTTCCCGAACAGGCGCGAGCCGCACTCCGGGCAAAAGCCGCGGCTCAGGATGTTGCCGCTGTCGGCCCTGGTGTCGTGATACTTGACCGCGCCGGTGATCTTCAGCGCCGCGGCCGGCACGCCGATGGCCGGCTCGTAAGCGCCGCCGCTCGCCTTCTGGCAGTCGCGACAGTGGCAGTTGCCCATGAAAAACGGGTCCGCAGAACACTCGTAACGGACCTGGCCGCAAAGACATCCACCCTTGAAGTCAGGCATGGCGCTTCATCCTCCTTGCCCCGATGCTATCAAGAGTTCACGTCGTTTCGTAGCTCCCGGCCGAAAAAAAGCGCGGCCTCGACCGGCCGTCGTCCGTCGGGCGGCTTCCGCTTGTGGAATCGACCGAATCCCTGCTACAAACCGGAGCGTGCCGGCCACGACCATCGAGCAGACAACGGGGCGGACGAGGTTCTTCTACGGCTGGGTGATCGTCGCCGTCGGTTTTTTCGCCCACATCGCGTCGGCTTTCTCGATCTCGAGCACGCTCAGCGTCTTCCTCAAACCCCTCTCGCAGGATCTCGGGCTCTCGCGAGGCGCCTTCTCGCTGATTCGCTCGGGGGAGATCCTGATCGGCGCGGCGGCGGCGCCTCTGGTCGGGACGCTGCTCGACCGCCACGGCGGGCGCTGGCTCATGGCCGCGGGCGGCCTGGTTTCGGGCGTGGGCTTTCTGCTTCTCGGCCAGGCGCGCGACTTCTGGCAGTTCGCGGCGGTCCGCTGGCTGCTCGTGAGCCCGGGCGATGCGCTGATGGGCTCGCTGGTGGTGAACGTCTCGATCTCGCAGTGGTTCGTGCGCATGCGGGGGCGGGCGCTGGCGCTGGCGGGCATGGGCCACGGCCTGGCCAAGGTCTGCATGCCGGTGGCGGGCGCGGCGCTCATGCTCTACGTGGGATGGCGCGGCGTATGGGTGGTTTTCGGCCTGCTCACGTTCGCGCTCGTGGTCGGGCCGGCGCTGCTGCTCATGCGGCGGCGGCCGGAGGACATGGGGCTGAGGCCCGACGGCGCGGCCGCAACGGAGGTCGCCGCTTCACCCGCGGCGGGCAGGCGTGCGGCGCCGGAAGCGCGCGCCGGCGCAGCCGGCGAGGTGGCCTGGAGCCGGCGCGAGGCGCTTCGCACCTCGGCCTTCTGGCTGATCGTTCTCACGTTCGGCGTCTCGCACGTCGGCGTGACCGGGCTCAACCTCCACGTCTTTTCCTTCGTCACCGATCAGGGCCATTCGTCGATGGTCGCGGCCTTCGTCATGAGCGTGATCGCCGTCATGCAGTTCAGCACGCCGATGGTCTGGGGCGTGCTCGCCGAGCGCGTGAACGTCGCCCGGCTGATCATGGCGAAGTTCCTGGTCCAGGCGATGGGCATCCTGCTGGCGCTCTCGGACCCGGGGCTCTTTTCGCTCTACGCGGGCTTTTTCCTCTACGGCATCGGCATGGGCGGCACGGCGATCCTCGCCGAGGTGATCTGGGCGAACTACTTCGGCCGCCTCACGCTGGGAAAGATCCGGGGCATGGGCTCGCTCCTGACCAGCCTCTTTTCCGCGGGCGGCCCGCCGTTTTTCGGCCTGCTCTTCGACGCCACGCAGAGCTACGAGCTCTCCTTCGGCATCTTCATCGCCATGCTCTTCGCCTCGGCGGGCCTGAGCTTTTTTCTCCGCCCGCCGAGGAAAATAGCGCGGGCACGAGAGTATTGACCTCGCGGAGGGACTTTGCTTATCGTGGTCCCGAGCGGCGCCGCGGGATGAGGGAAAAGATTGTCCGCGGAGGCGTCGCGCCGACTGGCCGACAACTCTACTCGGGGTGATCCCGATCGGAGCCAGGGACATGCCGATCTACGAGTATCTCTGCCTCGACTGCAAGAAGCCGTTTTCGTTTCTCGTGGGAGTCGTCGCCGATTCCGGAGAACCGGAGTGCACGCGCTGCGGCGGAAAAAAGCTCCGCAAGCTGATTTCCCGCGTGGCTCGAGTGCGTTCCCGGGACTCCTCGCTCGAGGATCTCGCCGATCCGAGCAAGCTCGGCGACATGGACGATCCCAAGGCGATGGCACGCTGGGCCAGGGAGATGGCCGACGAGACCGGCGAGGAGCTGCCGGAGGATTTCGACGAGATGATGGAGAGCGCAGCGGAGGAAGAAGGGGACGAGGAGGAATAGCGGGCACCGGCCCGGTCTTTCCACGTAAGGAAACGGAGCCGTAAGCGTCCGAACGCGGAGGCAAAGCCATGACGAAACTGTGGATAGCCTGGTCGGCGGGGCTGTGTTTTCTCCTGGCCGCCCCCTTTGTCGCCTGGAGCCAGAAGGCGGATCTCCCCGACGGCCCGGGTAAGCCGTTGGTCCAGGGCATGTGCACGGCGTGCCACCAGACCAACGAGATCACGCGCAGCGCCGGCTACACGCGCGAGGGCTGGCGGGAGCTGATCGAGACGATGATCGATTTCTCCGCCAACCCCGCCGGCGACACGATCGCGAAGTACCTCGCCGCGAACTTCCCGCCGCGTCCCGACCGCAAGCCCAGGCTCGTGCCCGGCAGCGTCTCGATTGCGTTTCGCGAGTGGAGGGTTCCCACTCCGGGGCAGCGCGCCCGCGACCCGGTGGAGGCGCCCGACGGATCGATCTGGTGGGCGGGAATGTGGGCGGATCTCGTGGGCCGGATCGACCCGCGGACGGGCGAGGTGTGGGAGTACAGCCTGCCGAAGGGCGCGAGGCCCCACAGCGTGACCCCCGACCGGGACGGCAACATCTGGTACACCGGCAACGGCAACGCGACCATCGGCAAGCTCGAGCCGAAGGCGAACCGGATCACGGAATACAGGATGCCGGATCCGGCGGCCCGGGACCCGCACACGTTGATCTTCGACAAGAAGGGGCGACTGTGGTTCACGCTGCAGGTGAGCAATATGGTCGGCCGGCTGATCCCGGCGACGGGCGCGATCGAGCTCGTCGCCATGCCGATGCCGAACTCGCGCCCCTACGGCATCAAGGAGGCCGCGGACGGCTCGCTGTGGGTCGCGTGCAACGGCCGCAACTGCCTGATCAGGGTCGAGCCGGAGACGATGGCGGCAAGGCAGTACACGCTCCCCGACCCCAAGACCACCGTCCGGCGCCTCGACTTCGCGAGCGACGGGACGATCTGGTACGTAAACTCGAGCCTCGGCCGGCTCGGCCGCTTCGACCCCAGGACCGGGCAGAGCCGCGAGTGGCCTTCACCGAGCGGCCCGCGATCGCACCCCTACGCGATCGCCGTGGTGGACGACATCGTGTGGTACAACGAGTCGGGGCAGCGGCCGGACACTCTGGTGCGCTTCGATCCGGCCACGGAGCGCTTCCAGAGCTGGCCGATCCCCTCCGGCGGGATCTACTCCGGGATCGTGAGACACATGAGGCCGACCCGCGACGGAAACCTGCTCATCCACCAGAGCGCCACCAACCGGATCATTCAGGTGACGCTCAGGCACATGAACGGCAAGCGCTCGGCGAAAAAGCTGTAGGGCTTCCAGGCGGCGCGATCGTTCGAAGGCTCGACGGACGCGCCTGGCGTCGTTCGACACGTTCAAGCGGTTTGCGCCGACGAAGATTTTTGAGCCTTCGGACGGTGAAGCCCCGGACTTCCCCTCTACGCCGCGAGCTTCTGCTCCTCCTCGACGATCTTGCGCACGGTGGGGCGGTTCATCATCCGTTCCCGCCACGCCGTATAAGCCCTGAGCTCGTGCATCGGGAACTGGCCGCGAAGGCCCCAGCCGTAGAAGACCAGCGCGTAGGGGTCGACGACGGTGTACTGAGGGCCCATGATCCAGTCGTTCCCCTTGAACATGGCGTCGATCTCCTGGAGGTTGGCCCAGAACGATTTCCGCCCGTTCGCCTTGATCGCCTCGTACGCCACCTCGCTCTCGGCGAAGCGCTCCGGGCGGTTGCAGCGCTGGAAGGAGGGATGGACGACGCTGGAGAACCAGCACATCGTCGAGATGCAGCGCGCCTCTTCGAACGGATCGGCCGGCATGAGCTTTTTCTCGGGGAAGCGCCGGGCGAGGTACGTGAGGATCGCCGTGTTCTCGACCAGCACCCGGCCGTCGACGCTCAGCGCCGGCACCTTGCCGCGCGGATTGATCTTCAAGTACTCCTCGGTCAGCTGCTGCTTCTTCGCGAGCAGGATCAGCTTGGCCTCGTAGGGCGCGCCGGTCTCCTCCAGGCCGATGTGCGACGCCAGTGAGCAGGCTCCGGGACTGAAGTAAAGCGTCATCATGGGAATGCTCCTCCCTCCGGGTTTCGGGCCGCCGACATCCCCGGCGGCTCCAACCGACCTTTTATTCGCCGCAGGGGAGTCGTGTCAATGCCGGGGGTGCATCGTTCCCGGCGCCGTGATAGAAAGGGTGCGGAAGTGAACCGTATGGCCCGGGCATCGTTCGTGGTATCGATCCTTGTTGCTGTCATCGCGTCGGGCTCGGCGGAGCGCGGCTTTGCCGCGGAGGCCGCCTGCCCCGCCATTCTCGACCGCAAGCTCGTGAGCCTTTCCGGAGAGACGGTCTCGCTCTGCCGGTTCGGGGGCAAGGTGCTGCTGATCGTCAACACCGCGAGCAAGTGCGGCTACACGCCGCAGTACGAAGGGCTGGAGCGGCTCTATCGCCGCTATCGCGACAAGGGCTTCGCCGTGCTCGGCTTTCCGGCAAACGACTTCGGCGGGCAGGAGCCGGGCTCGAACGACGAGATCGCCGAGTTCTGCCGGTTGAACTACGGTGTCACCTTCCCGATGTTCGCGAAGAGCTCGGTGGTCGGAGCGGGCGCCAATCCGCTGTTTCGCGACCTCGCCGCGCGGACCGCGAAGCCGCCGCGCTGGAACTTCCAGAAGTATCTCCTCGACCGGTCGGGCAGGCCGGTGGCGGTCTTCGAGAGCGCGGTCGAGCCGGAGGACCCGCGCGTCGTGGCTCAGCTCGAAAAGCTGCTCGGCGCGCGCTGAAGCCGGAGCGGGCCTACCGGTTGAGCAGAGCCACGGCCACCAGGCCGGCGGCCAGGCCGGCCGATTTGCGGCGCGAGAGACGCTCGCGAAAAATCGCCGCGGCGAGCGCCGCGCTCACCGCGACCACCCCGACGCTGTAGATCGGAAAGATCTGGGAGCTTTCCCATCCTTCCAGGGCGAGCACGCGCAAGAGCGCGTACACGGCGAGATAGTTGATCGCGCCGAGGGAGATCCCGGCCGCCGCATGGCGGAGACGGAAGTCCGCGGCCGAGAGCAGGCCGCGAAACGAGCCGATCGCGACGCTCGCGGCGAAGGCGGCGACGAACCCCGACATGACGTAAGCGTGGTAGGCGGGCGGGCGGAGATAATGGACCTGGAGGTGCTTGAGGATCGAGAAGTAGCAGCCGAAGGTGAGAAAGACGAGAAAAGGCAGGAGCCCGAAGAGAGCTGCCGCCGATCCCTTCTCGCTTTTCTCGGGCGCGGTGCAGAGGTAGAGGGCGAGCAGCGCCGCGCCCAGGCCCGCGGCCTTGCCGGGCGTCAGCCGATCGCCGTAGAGCACGAACGCGAGGAGCGAGGGGACCGCCACCGAGAGGCGGCTTGCGAGCGACGCGATCGCGGCGCCCGCGCGCTGGGCGGTATAGGCGAGCAGGTAGAAGTTGACGGCGAGCAGCAGGCCCTGAATCGCGGCCAAGCCGATCCACGCCTGGGTCACGAGCGATGAAAGCGAAAGCGAGTCTCCCGCCCAGAGATTGCCGATGAAAACACAGGTGAGGTAGTTCGCCGGAATCGCCCAGAAGAGATTGACGCGCCACGCGCCGAAGGCGCGGAAGACCACGGGGATCACGCCCGAGCCGAAAATCGCAAGGAGCAGGTAGATCATCACGGCCCGGCGAGGCGGGGCTCCGCGGAGCCGCGCCTCAGCGCGCGCGCCGCCGGCGGCTTCTCGCGATCGCCACCACGGGCTCGGCTTCGAAAGTGGCGCACCAGTACTCGCAGCGAAAGCCGCTGGTCTTGGGATCGTCGGAGCAACCGATCAGGACGCAGACGTCGAGGTCGCCGTTCGGCTGCGGCTTGACCACGATCACGCGGCAGCCGCAAAAGAGCCCCGAAGAACCCCGGGAGCGCGCGAGCGCGAGCAGAGAACGCGATCCGCGCGGCAGCCGGTGGGAAATGGTCCTGTCCTTTCGCCCCGGCCTGCGCTCCAGGGTGATCCAGTGGCCGGGCCTGTCCTGCAGCAGCCGATCGAGGGCACGCCATACGGCGAATTCCCGGCGTCGCAGTCCGGCGGCTTTTGCCCTGAGGCCGAGGTATTTTTTTTCGAGCATCCGGAGCCGGCGCAACCGGCTGCGGGCGGATCGGGAAATTTCCACTGCCATTGGCTGCTTCCTTTCTTCGGGGTATCCGGTCCCCTATTCTGTGGAGCATTCGGCAGGACATTGCAACCGCATCGAAGCGGCCGGGCGGCACGATCGGCCGGCGATTTCGCCGCCGGGAGCGCGGATGTGCCAGAGGGTGGTTCATATCGCTCTCGAATCCGTCAACGTCGCCGCCACCCTGAGGTTTCTCTTTTTTTCATTCAGCCGGCCTGCATGGCGGCGGTGGCGGTTCTCGTGATCCGGCTCGCGTAAGGCGGCTTGCATCGGGCCGCCGCCGGCGATAGGTTACGCGACGCGGAAGCGAGCTCATGAGAAAGACCGCTTTCCTGCCGCTTACCCCCCTCCTCATGCTCTTCCTGGGCGGCGCGGCGCTCGGCTCGAGCGGGCAAAAGCCGGATGCGGCCGAAGAGCTGTACAACGCCGGCTACCTGCTTTCGCTTCTCGGCGCTCACGAGCAGGCGCTCGCGCTGTACGACGACTCGCTGGCGATCCGGCCCACGGCCGAGGCGTACACGTTCAAGGGCTGGACGCTCGGCCAGATGGGGCAGTACCATCGGGCGATCGAGGAGGCGCAAAAGGCGATTCGTCTCGATCCCGAATTCGGCAACCCCTACAACGACATCGGCGTCTATCTGATCGAGCTGGGGCGGGAAGACGAGGCGCTCGCCTACCTCGAGAAGGCCAAAACCGCCCGCCGCTATTGCTGCTACCAGTACCCGCACTTCAACCTCGGCCGCGTATATCTGAAGAAGCGGCTCTACGAGAAAGCGCGCGAGGAGTTCAAGAAGGCCCTGGAGATCGACCCGCAGTACGGGCCCGCGCAGGCGGGGCTGCAGCTGCTGAAGGAGCTGGGAATCGAGGCGTAGGCGACGCCCGAGGGAGGCAGGCATGATTCGCGTCGAGGGAGAACCGATCGAGGTGATCGACGCCCACTCGCACATGGGAGCGAGAAAAAAGCTCGCGATCCACCAGATTCCGCCGATCATGAAGTTCATGGCGGAGGACATGCTGGCGTCGATGGACAGTGCGGGCGTCGACGGGGTCGTGACCTTCGCCATCGGCGTGGGCGAGCCGTCGGATTACCGCGAGACCAACCGGTACATCGCCGAGGCGATGAGCCGGCACGCGGGGCGCATCCACGGCTTCATGCGCCTCAACCCGGCGAACGGCCCGAAGGCCACGCTCGAGGTGCTCGAAGAGGGCGTTCGGCTCGGCCTCAAGGGGATCAAGATCCATCCGTTGATCGAGAACTGTCCGGCGAACGACAAGGAAAACGTCTATCCGCTCATGGAAGCCGCGCAGCACCACGGGCTCGTGGTTCTTTTCCACTGCGGGCTCGGGGAAAATGCGAGCCCGCGCCGGATCGGCGAGGTGGCGCGGGATTTTCCCGGGCTCCCGATCATCATGGGGCACTCGGGGCTGGTCGAAGGGGTGCGGGAGGTGGTCGAGATCGCCAGGAGATGCGACAACGTCCACATGGACAGCTCTGGGGTGGGGTGGTTGCCCTTCTTCTGCGAGTCGATCTCGTGGGCCGGGCCCGAGCGCGTGCTCTACGGCTCGGATCATCCGTTCAACCCGATGGAGTGGGAGATCGAGAAGATCGTCAAACACGCCCAGAGACACCTCAAGCTCAAGATCGAGGACCTCCGGCTGATCATGGCCGGCAACGTCAAGCGTCTTCTCAGGCTCGCCTAGCGAGCCGCGGCGCGCACCTCAGCGCCTCAACGTCTCGCGCGCGACCATCGCCAGCGCCGCCGCCGACACAACGAGCAGCGGCGCGTAAGCCAGAAACGGAACGCCGGGATCGAAGCGGTCGGCGAGCAGGCCGCCGAGGAGCGGCGCGCCCACGCCGCCGATCTCGGCGATCGTGCGCCGCGCGGCCTGGAGCCGGCCGCGCGCGCTTGCAGGGACGATGTCGTAGGTCGAGGTCGCCAGAGAGCCCAGGGACAGGCCGTTGGCGATGCCGAGAAACGAGATCAGGACCGCGAGCTGGAAGAAGCTCCCGGCGAAGGGGATGAGCAGAAAGGCGAGCGCGGGGATGCCGGTGCTCGGAACCGTGGCCCACTTCCTCCCGACCTTGTCGATCACGAAGCCCGCGGGCAGGATCATGGCGAAGACGGAAAAGCCCGAGATCGTGAACAGCATGCCCACCTCCGCGGGAGAAAGGCCGAGCCGCGCCGTGGCGAGCAGGGGCAGCATGCTCTGCGTGGTGACGCGGTGGATGAAGCTCGTGAAGGTCGCGAAGACCAGCACGGCGTAGGTTGCGCGCAGGTCCGGGTCGATCTCGCGGAACAGATCCTTCAGGCCGCGCAGCCGCCGGACCAGAGCGGCCGGGCGCCAGTCGAACGGCGCAGAGGGCCGTGCGACCGGAGGATGGTGCGCGGTGGCGACCGCCGAGCCCAGCAGGATCGCGCACCCGGCGCACGCCGCGTAGCCGAAAAAGACCGCGCGGAAGCCGAAGGCCCCGGCGAGCATGCCGCCGAACAGGGGGCCGAGCGCGAGGCCGAGGTTGTTGACGCCGTGAAAGCCGCTGAGGACGCGGCCGCGCTGCTCCAGGCGCGCGAGGTCGATCCCCGCGACCTCGCGCGCAATCACCCAGATGCTCTCGCCGATGCCGACGAGGAACAGCAGGACGAGGATCGAGAAGAACGCCGGCGTGAGCGCCCCCAGCAGCGCGGCGCCGCAGGCGATCGCGGGACCGCAGAAGAGCGCCGCGCGGGTGCCGAGGCGGTCGAGCACGGCTCCGCTCAGCGGCATGCCGACGAAGCGACCGAGCGCGAGCGCGGTGATGACCTGCGCCGCCGTGCCCGGGCTGATGCCGAACGAGGCGGCAATGACCGGCACCGCCGGCACGATCATGGACCACATGCCGGCGAGCAGCGTGCTGGCGTAAAGGGTGGTCAGTCCTCGCGCCGTAGGGCTGAGTCGGAATCGAGGAGGCATCGCAAGAATCGAGGACAGCTCTTACTACCAGCCGCGCGCCCATTTCACAACGGGCACCGCCCGGAAAGAGAGGGGAGCTCCGGTCCCAAAACAGGCATCTTGACATTGACGGGCGGGACGAATAAAAACTCACCGTATTTCGTGAAATATATTTCCATAATATGGAAAGACTGAGCACGGGCGCGCGGACGCTCGAAAAAGCGCTGGATCTGCTCTTTTCGTTCGATGCTGCAACACGGGAGCAATCCCTGATGCAGATCAGCCGGCGATTCGGCTTTCCGCCGAGCACGACCCGCAGGCTGCTGAAGGTCATGATATCGCGCCGCCTGATCGAGCAGGACGAGAGGACCCAGCTCTACCGGCTGGGTTTTGGTGTCATGTATCTCGCCTCCTTGGTGCGGGATGGTCTCGACATTCGAAAGATTGCCCTGCCGATCATGGAGCGGTTGATGAGCGAAACCGGAGAAAATATCGGATTGCACGAGCTGCGCGATGGCAAGCGTGTGTGCGTGGAAAAGGTCGAAAGCCGTGAAGTTCTGCGTGACACGATCCTCATAGGCGATCAGTTTCCGGCTCACTGCGGGGCCACGGGAAAGGCGTTGCTCGCCTTTGCGCCCGAAGAAGAGCTGCAAGCGTATCTCAAGTCGCGCCCGCTGGAGGCATTGACGCCGCGAACGATCACCGATCCGAAAAAGCTCCTCGTGGAGCTGGCGAAGGTAAGGCGGGCGGGCTTCGCGTTCAGCTGCGGCGAGCGCGTCATGGACGGCCTGTGCGCGATCAGCGCGCCGATCTTTGAGAGCGACGGACGAGTTCGTTATACGTTGACAATTACGCTCACGCCGTTTCGGCTTCGCGCGAAGGGACGCGAGCGCTTAGTCCTGGCAGTGCGCCGGGCGGCCGACGAGATTTCACGACTCCTCGCGGCATCGCCGACCGGCAGGACCGCGCTCAACACGGGAGGCCGCGCTGGGCGGCAGCCAGCGCACCGGGCGGCGAGAGGTTGAGACCCCGTGGCGGAAGTGCAAACGGTCGCCGAACGGCTCGCCAAATTTGTCTGTGATCTGGACTTCCGCCGGCTGCCGTCGGAAGTCGTTAGGCGCGCAAAAGAACACGTTCTCGATCAGCTCGGTTGCCAGTTGCTCGGCTCCACGGTTCCGTGGAACCGGCCCGTTTACGAGTTCGTGAGACGGTACAAGCCGGGCGGCCCTGCCACCATCATAGGTCACGGCGACCGGGTTCCCCCAGACGACGCCGCTCTCGTCAACGGAACGTTCGGGCAGGGATGCGAACTCGACGACTACTACGACCAAGGCGGGGGACATCCTGGCGCCGCCAGCGTTGCGGTGGCGATGGCTTTGGCGGAAGTCGCCGGGTTTCCAGGGCGCGATTTCATCACCGCAATCGTAGGCGGCTACGAAATCGGTTGGCGCGTGGGGCGGGGACTGCTACCGGGCATGATGCGCCGAGGCTATCACTCGCAGGGAGTCGTGGGCGTTTTCATCGCCGCCGCAACCGCGGGAAAAATCCTGCGGCTTGACGCGAGCTCAATGAGCCACGCGCTCGCGATCGCAGGAAGCCACGCCGGCGGAACCATGGAGTACGACCAGACCGGAGGCGAAGTCAAGCGTTTGCATTCGGGCATGGCCTGTTGCGGCGGCATGCGCTCTGCGGCGCTCGCCGGCATGGGATTGACCGGCCCGAGGTCGATATTCGAAGGCGAACGAGGCATTCTCAAGGTCTTCGGCGATCAGGAGCGGACCGAAGTGATCACGGATCGCCTCGGCGACGAGTTCGCGGTCACGCACGCCGCCATCAAGCGGTTCCCCGTCAACGCCAGCCAGCACTCGCCGATCGAGGCCCTCTCGAAGCTCATCGAGGAGCACTCCATTCGGCCGGAACAGGTCGAATGCATCCGTGTCCATTTGAACGAAGGAGTGATCCTGCACGGCGGATCCATTTACGAGCCCAACGAGGTTATCCAAGCACAGTTCAGCCTGCGCTTTTCCCTCGCCCTGAGACTATTGAAGGGCAACAACAACCTGGAGCACTACCTCAACCCCCGGCTGTGGCATGATCAGGCCATCCTTGCGATCGGCAGAAAAATAGAGCTGGTCGCCGATCCCACCGCCACCGGCAAACGGAGATTTGCTTGTACCATGAGGATCTCGCTCAAGGGAGGACGAACCGTCGAGTCGTCGATAGTGCTGCCGAAGGGGACGCTGGAGAACCCGTTCTCGACCGAAGAAGTCAGAAGGAAATTTTTGCAACTGGGTGCTGGCGCCGTCGATTCGGAGAAGCTCGAGAAAATCGTCGAGTTCGTCGACACGATCGAGGCCGCGAAAAACGTCGGAGCTCTCGCTTCTCTGCTGGTTCGGGAAGCGCCCGGTGTGTGACGGATGGACAAAATCGAAGAGCGGTTGATAGCGTTTACTCAGTCGCTGAGCTTTCGCGATATCGAGCCGGAAGTTCTTCATGCGGTCAAGCAGCGCTTGATCGACGCGATGGGATGCGCACTCGGCGCGTTCAACGCGACTCCGGTCGCAGTCGTGAAGCAGCTGGCGGCGCGGGTGAAGGGCTTTCATCGGTCGGGCGTGATCGGGACGCGCATCAAAACGTCTCCCGAGCTTGCCGCGTTCGCGAATACCGCAATGATCCGGTGCCTGGACTTCAACGACGACTACTTCGGCAAGGACGGCCCGCATCCGAGTGATACGGTGGGGGCGGTCCTGGCCGCCGCCGATGCAGTTCACGCCGACGGCGAGTCTTTTATCACTGGGGTTGTGGTTGCGTACGAGGTCCTCTGCGGTCTCGCCGATGCGGTGGGACTGCGTGAGCTCGGATGGGACTACGTCACGTTCACGGCCGCCGCCGCTGCGCTCGGAACCGGCAAGATCCTCGGATTGTCGGAAGAACAGAGCCGAAACGCGCTCAGCCTGGCGATCGTCCCCAACTGCGCTTTGGGGCAAACCCGGCTCGGCGACCTTTCGATGTGGAAAGGGCTGGCGTCCGCCAACGCGTGCCGTAACGGCGTCTTTGCCGCCCTCCTCGCCAAAGAAGGGGTGACGGCGCCGGAGAACTGTTTCGAAGGCAACAACGGAGTCACAAAGCTGATTACCGGTCCTCTCGACCTCTCCCGCCTCGGACGCCGGCCGCTGCGTGCGGGTATCGTGTACCTCAAGAGGTGGCCGGTTTTTTACACGGCACAGCTTCCGGTGCAGACGGCCCTCGCGCTCAGGGAAAGAGTCAACGTCAAGGAGATCCGCTCGATCGTTGTCGAATCGTACAAGCGGCTCCTCGGCAGGGGTGCGACGGATCCGGAAAAATGGCGGCCGACCTCCCGGGAAACAGCGGATCACAGCCTGCCGTTCTGCGTTGCCGCTGCGCTTCTCGACGGTGAGATCACGCTTGCGACGTTCGAGTCCAAGCGGTTTTTGGATCCTGAGGTGATCGAGTTGATGTCCAGGATCGAGATCCGCGAGGATCCCGAGTTTACGCGTCAGTACCCGGGAGTTTGGAATTGCCGAATTACTGCGGTCACAGGTTCGCGAGGGACGCAGGTGGCTCAACAGTCATTTCCGAAAGGCCATCCGAAGAACCCGCTGACGGACGACGAGGTGGAGGAGAAGTTTGTCCGGCTGGCCGAACCCTTGCTTTCACGCGACCGGTGCCACGCCTTCTTGGATTTCGCGTGGCGGTTGGAGCGAGCCGTGGACATAGGAAAGCTGTTCGATTTTCTGCTGTGCTGAGACCGTATGCCGACTGGAGGAATTGTGGCACAAAACGGCGTTGCGCGGCGATTAGCGGAGTTTATCGTCGGGATCGACTACGATGACTTGCCGGAAGGCGTCGTTAGCAAGGCGAAAGAGCTGATCCTCGACCAACTGGGCGTGGCGCTCGCCAGCTCGATGTTGCCTTGGAACCGGAAGGTCCTCGAGTATGCGCGGGAGATCGGGGCGTCGGGCGCTTCGACCGTGATCGGAACGGACTACCGCACCTCACTGGAATACGCGGCCTTGGTCAACGGAACGTTCGGCCACGGATTCGAGCTAGACGACTACTGCACCCCTTGCGGCGCCCACGTCGGGTGCGTGGTGATTCCCGCGGCGCTGGCGCTCGGTGAGCAGGCCGGCGCAACCGGACGCGATTTCCTGACGGCTGTCGCCTTGGGGGCGGAAATCGTGCTTCGCGTGGGTTTTGCGCTCACAGTCAGGGGTATTGCCGCTCGGGGATTTCACTCGACGAGCGTCTACGGTCCGTTCGGCGCCGTGGCGAGCTCCGTAAAGCTCTTGGGCTTGAGCGAGGATGCCGCAACGCATGCAATCGGAATCGCCGGGTCGCATGCGTCCGGAACGACGGAGTACGACCAGACCGGCGGCGATATCAAGAGATTGCATGCGGGCATCGCCGGTATGGCAGGCATCAGGGCGGCCCTGCTCGCGAAGCGAAATTTCACCGCGCCGCCCACGATCTTCGAAGGGAAAAACGGTATCCTGAACGCCTTCTCGAGCAGCCCCGAGCCCGGCAAACTGACGGAAAACCTGCGCGGTGACTATTTCATGCTCAAGACGCGAATCAAGCCTTACGCCTGCTGCGGCGCGATCATTCCGCAGATCGATGCGCTGAGGGAAATCCTGCGGGACCATCCGGTCGACCATCGCCGGGTCAAGGGCATCACGGTCGGTGTCGAAAACCGGGCGTTGAGCCACGTTGGGACCGTAGGTCCGCGTCCCAGGGACATCACCGGCGCGCAGTTCAGCAGCCATTTCAGTCTTGGGCTGACGCTGGTGAAGGGCAGGAACGATTTCGGAGCCTACTTCGAGGCGCTCAAAGGCGATTTCAGCGATCCCGAAGTGGTTGCGGCCGCCGAGAAAGTCTCGGTCGTTCACGACGACGAAGCCGAGGAAATCTATCCGCGGACCCGGCTCGGGAAAGTGACCGTCGAGACGACCGACGGACAGCAGTACCAGGCGAAAGTTTTCCATCCGAAGGGAAGCCCGGAGAATCCCCTCGGCTGCGAGGAGTTGCGCGAGAAGTTTCTCAGCCTTTCGACCATGGTGCTCTCCGAGGCCCGAGCGCAGGAGCTCCTGCGCTCGCTCGAGGACCTGGAAAACCTCCGGGACCTGCGAAGCTTGTCGGCGCTGCTGGCCGCGCCTGGGCAATGAGTACCGGCTTTCGTAGAACTCAAAAGAGGTAAAGGAGGCGGTAGATGGCCGACCCAGGTTATGACGTGATCGTCGTCGGGGCGGGCAACGCCGGGTTGACGGCAGCGCTCGCGGCCCGGCAATTGAGCGCGAGAGTTCTGCTGATCGACAAGTGTCCGAAATCCAGCCGCGGCGGCAACACGCGGTTCTCGGGCGGGGGCTTCCGCTTCACGTACAGCGGGATCGACGATATCAGGCCGATGATCCCGCAAGTGTCGGATCAAGAGGCGTCGCGGCTCGACGTCGGAAGCTACACCACGGCCGATTTTTTCGAAGATGTGATGCAGGTGACGGAATACGCGGCGGACAGGAAACTCACGAACATTCTCGTCGAGCAGTCTTATCCCACCGTGCGCTGGCTCACCGAAATGAAAGTGAAGTGGATCCTCTCGACGAGCACCCATGCGGTCAAAACGGAGGGGAAGATAAAGTTTCCTTCCGGCCGTGTGATCTCGGTCAACGATGGCGGCCTCGGCCTCGTGGAGGTGCTGTTCGCGACGGCCGAGAGCATGGGGATCGACATTCTTTACGAGACCCGAGTCACGGCCGTTTCGACCGATGAAAAGGGAGCGATTTGCGGTGTACGACTACAGGACGGGGAGGGCATCCGGGAGGTCCGATCCGGCGCCGTCGTTCTCGCCGCGGGCGGGTTCGAAGCCAACCCGGAGATGCGCGCCCGGTACCTCGGTGCCGGATGGGACCTAGTGAAGGTCAGAGGATCGCGCTACAACTCCGGCGAGGTCCTCAACCTGGCCTTGGGTCTCGGGGCCAATCCGACCGGTCACTGGAGCGGCTGTCACGCCGTCCTGGTGGACGCGGAAGCCCCGGACGTGGAAGCGGCCTATGAGCACCGCTACTCCTACCCGTACGGCATCATGGTCGACATCAACGGGAACCGGTTCGTCGACGAGGGCGAAGATTTCTTTAGCTACACCTACGCCAAATGCGGCCGCGAGGTTCTTCGCCTTCCCTGGCGGACCGCCTACCAGATCTTCGACTGCAAGACCCGGCCGTTGTTGCGCTCCGAGTATAACCGTGGCTCGTACGTATCCGCCGACACGATCGAGGCTCTGGGGAGAAAACTGCCGGGGCTGGACACGGACAACCTCGTTAGGACGGTAAAGCAATTCAACGATGCGGTCACGGACGTTCCTTTCGATCCTTCGAAACTCGACGGGAAGTGCACCCGCGGGGTTCGGCCGGTGAAGTCCAATTGGGCGCAACGGTTGGACACGCCGCCGTATTACGCCTTTCCCGTCACGTGCGGGATTACGTTCACGTTCGGCGGGATCGGGATCACGGAAAAGGCCGAAGTCGTGGACAGCACCGGCCGCACGATCGACGGATTGTTCGCGGCCGGCGAAATCACGGGTGGTTCTTTTTATCACAACTATCCCGGCGGTTCCGGGCTTATGAAGGGAGCCGTCTTCGGCAAGCTGGCGGGGACGCACGCCGCTCGAGCCGCTAAGTCCAGGCGGGCGTGATTCTGAAGCATCGACAGGATCACAGGGAGAGACAATTCATGATTCGTTTACAGCAAATCGTCGTTTCACTTTTTACCATGGGGCTCGTGGCGGGCGGAACGGTCGCCGCGTTCGCACAAGACCGGGACGCAATCGTCGCGAAGGCCAAGGAAGAGCGGAGCCTCGTGTACTACAGCACGGCCGACATCCGGGACGGTACGGCTTTGGTGCATGCGTTCCAGAAGAAGCACCCCTTCGTCCAGCCCAAGCTCTTTCGGTTGGGCAGCACGCAGGTGGTCATCAAGGTGCTCCAGGAACATCGCGCCGGGGTGCACCTGTTCGACGTGATATCGGCGACCAGCTTCCAGTTCTATGAAATTTTCAAGGAGGGTTTGTTCCAGAGATACGATTCTCCGGAACGCAAGGCTTTTCTGGAAGATTTCAAGGACAAGGACGATTTCTGGACCAGCGCTTATCACAACGCCAGCGTCATCGCCTATAACACGACTCTCGTGAAGCCGGCCGATCTTCCCAAGAGTTACGACGACCTGCTCGATCCAAAATGGAAGGGGAAGATGCTGATGGATAATCGGGAAACCGAGTGGTACGCGAGCATGCTTCAGATCCTGGGGCGCGAGAAGGGGTTGCGCCTGATGCGGGGCCTGGCGAAGCAAGACCTGAGCTTCCGGCCCGGGCGCACGCTCATCACGCAGGTGCTGGCTTCCGGCGAGGCGCCACTTGCGGTGAACAACTACCATCATCTCGTGCAGGCCGCGAAAAAACGGGGAGCACCGGTCGAATCGATCCCGGCGAGCCCGGTCATAAGCCGGATCACCCCGATCGCGCTCGGACGGTACGCTCCCCATCCCAATGTGGGAAGACTGTTCATCGACTTCTGCCTTTCCGAGGAAGGTCAAAAGATACTTCGCTCTTTCGGCAGGAGCTCGGCGCGGAAGGGTATCGAGCCGGACGAATTGCAAAGGAAGGGCGTGAAGCTCTACGTGAGCGACATCAATCTCGCGAAAGATTATGCGCGGTACGACAAGGAATTCAGGGAAATTTTCGGATTGAAGTAGCGGGAATTGCGCTGGGGTCAGACCAAAATGTGGGATTATGAAACAGATGTGCTGATCGTCGGCTACGGCGGGGCGGGCGGGGCCGCAGCTCTTGCCGCCACTGAGGCGGGTGCACGGGTGCTGCTGGTCGAAAAAAATAACGAAGGCGGCGGAAACACCAGGTATTCCGGCGGGAGTATTCGAACCTACACGGACCTGGCGAAGGCGATCGATTTCATCGAGGCGGTCTGCGAGGGAACCACGGAGCGGTCGGTCGTGGAGACGTTCGTACAGGAGAGCGACCGAAATAAGGAATGGGTGGCAAAACTGGGAGGGGAAATCGTTCCCGGACCGCCCTCCGGAACCAAAGGATTCCCGATCGGCTTGCCGGGAGCAGCTTTTCCGACGATTCGCGGCGCGGAAGGCATCGGCCCGAGAGTGCGTGTTAAAGGGGCGGGAGAAGCGGCCGGGATCGACCTATGGGGCGTTCTCCAGCGGAACGTCGACGGGCGAAAGATACCGGTCTTGTATTCGTGCTCGGGAAAACAGCTGATCTATGACAAGAGCCATGGTGTTACCGGGCTGATCGCTCTGAAGGGAGACGCGGAAATCAAGATCCGAGCACGCCGAGGAATCGTCCTTACATGTGGAGGCTTCGAGTACAACGTGCCGATGCACATGAACTATTTGGGGCAAAGCTATTTCGGACTGTGCAACCCCGGCAACACCGGCGACGGAATCCGGATGGCGGCGGAAATCGGTGCCGACCTGTGGCACATGAGCGCGGTAGCCGCTACGTGGGGGTACAAATTCCCCGAGTTCCCGTGCGCGATCAGGCATTTCATGCCGTATCCCGGGTTCGTGTACGTGGATCAGTCGGGTAAACGCTTCATGGATGAAACGGGAATCGATGTCCACGCGATGTGGGCGCCGTCGTCCTACATCGACATGAAAACTCTCCGGCGAACTCGTGTTCCTGCATATGTCATCTTTGACGAAGATACCCGAACCCGGGGAGCGGTGGCTCGAACCGATCGCGGTCGAATCAGCGACATCTACCAATGGAGCGCGGACAACAGCGCTGAAATCCGTAAAGGCTGGATCAAGGCCGCGCAGACTATCGCGGACTTGGCGCCTTTGATCCAGCTTCGGCCGGATCAACTGCAAGCGACGATCGCGCAGTATAATTTGCTGACGGTGAGCGGGTACGATCCCGAGTTTGGCCGTTCGCCGCACACCCTCGCCCCGATCGCGATGCCGCCATTTTATGCGATTCCGATCTGGCCCTGCCTTTACAATACCCAGGGTGGTCCGAAACGGAATGCAAAGGCGCAGGTTCTCGATTTCAACGGTCGACCGATAAAACGTCTCTACAGCGCTGGGGAGCTGGGCTCGCTCTGGTATCGCAACTACCCGGGCGGCGGCAACGTCAGCGAGGCGTTGGCGTTCGGGCGCATCGCGGGTAAAAACGCCGCCGCCGAAGCTCCTGACGAGAACAGTTGAGCACGGGCGGATGAATATCCTCGTCTGCGTCAAAGCGGTGGCGGCCCAACCTGAAGACCCGCAGATAGCGGACGGCGGGTTCAACGTTCGGCTCCACAGCAAAAGTTTTTCGATGAACGAATCCGACGAGCATGCTCTGGAACGCGCCCTGTCGCTGAAAAAAGAAGCTGGCGGAACCGTGACGGTTTTGACAGTGGGCTCGGTCCGAAGTCAAGATGTCTTGTTTCGGTGTTTGGGGAAAGGAGCGGACGCCGCGATCAGGGTTGATGGCGACGAATTCGACGCCAATGTTACGGCGTTGAAGCTGGCGCGCGCCGTCGGCAAGCTCGCCTATGACGTGATCCTCACAGGTGTCGAGTCGCTGGACGGTATGTCGTCGCAAGTCGGACTGCTCGTTGCCGCAAGGCTTGGAATCGCCTGTGCTTACGGTGTGGTCGGAATTGATCTCGCACGTCCCGGGACACTGAGGGTCGATCGGGAGATCGGCGGTGGTCGTCGTCAGACGCTGGAGATCGACACGCCGGCGCTGCTTTCGGTGCAATCCGGAAGCGAGCCGCCGAGCTATCCGCCGGCAGCTAAACTGATTCAAGCCCGTCGGCGACCGATTCCCTTTTGGTCGGCGGGAGATCTGGGGTTGTCGGAAAACGAGCTGCGCCGGGAGCGAAGGCTCAAGTTTCTCGGGTTGGAACGGGCCAAAGCCGGCGGTACTATCGAGTGGATAGCCGGGACGCCTGAAGAAGTCGCCTCGGTGCTCATAACGAGGGTCCGGCAGGCGCTTTGATATGAAGTGCGAGATCCTTGTGGTGGTAGAGCCGAACGGCGGCGATTCGGATCGGGTCGACCTCGATCTCGTCGCGTGTGCAGCGAAGATCGCGGGCGCGAAAGGCTGGACAACGGGCGTACTACTCGCAGGATTCGACGTCGCGGGCAACGCGGCACGCCTGGCTTGCTCCGGCGTCGACCGTGTCTTTGTCCTGGAAGATGCTCGCCTGGAGGGTTATAACCCCGCCCTGCACGTTGCTGCCATCGCTTGTGCCGTTCGAGACGTCGGGCCGCGGTTGGTCCTCCTGCCGCATGTACACGTCGGGCTCGAGATCGCAGCCGGGTTGTCGGTTCAGCTCGGCGCGCCGGTGGTGAGCAACTGCCGCTCGGTGGAAGTGGCAGAGGGGGGCCTTGTGTTTTGTCGGCCGATTCTGGGCGGGCGGTATATCGCGACGGTGGAAGCGTTGGAGGGGGTGCCGGTGGTGGCGACGGTGTCCGGGGAGGCGCGGCTTCCCCGCCTTTTTCCGGAGGGGGCACAAGCGTCGGTCGAGCGGTTGCCGGCAGTCTTCGAGGCGAAAGGCGGAGTGCGGGTAGTGAAGTCGAGCCGGTCGACTAGCCCAGGAGAGATCGAACGCGCGGACGTGATCGTGGCCGTGGGGAGAGGGATTCGAGGGCCGGAGAACCTCCATTGGTTTCGCGAGCTCGCTCGCGCTCTGGGGGGAGCGCTTGCCGCCTCGCGGCCGGTGGTCGACTCGGGCTGGCTCGGCCGGGAGCATCAAGTGGGCCTCTCGGGTGCGACGGTTCAGCCCAAGGTCTATCTCGCGTTCGGCATCTCCGGTGCGGCGCAGCACGTCGCCGGGATGAACCGCTCCAAGCTGATTATAGCGATCAACGACGATCCGGAGGCGCCTATTTTCAGGGTGGCGCATTGCGGCGTCGTCGCCGACGTGTTCGAGTTGCTGCCCGCGCTGCTCAAGAAGGCTCGCTCGGCGGCGAATGCGTCGCCGAGCGCAGGCTAGGGAAAGTAATGCAATGGAAGACGGGATCACGAAGAGGCTTGCTACTCACGTCGCAAAGGTGCGCTACGAGCAGATCCCCGGCGAGGCGATCGCGAAGGCCAAGGACTGCATCCTGGACCAGCTCGGGGTAGAGTTGATCGGCTCGACGCTGGATTGGAACAAGATCGTGTACCGCTACGTGCTGGAAATCGGTGGCCGGCCGGAAAGCACGATCATCCACTACGGCAACCGGGTGCCGGCGCTGGACGCAGCCTTCGTCAACGCGACCTTCGGACAGGGCTGCGAGCTCGACGACCTCGGCTTTGCGGCAGGCGGACATCTGAGCGCCGCGACCGTCCCGGTCGCGCTGGCGCTGAGCGAGCGCGAGCCAGTTGCGGGGCGCGACCTGCTCGCGGCCGTCGTGGTCGGGTGCGATGTTATGTACCGGCTGCTTTCGGCCGTTCGGCCTTCGGCCGGCAGGCGGGGGTTTCACAGTCACGGCATCGGGGGGCCGTTCGGCGCGATGACCGCGGCGGCGCGGCTGCTACGGTTGAGCGAGGAGCAGACCCTTCATGCCTTCGGCATCGCTGGAAGCCATGCTTCGGGCACCATGGAATACGACCAGACCGGGGGCGAGGTGAAGCGCGTGCACGCGGGAATCGCCGCGCGCGGGGGGCTTCAAGCGGCTCTCCTCGCGCGCCTGGGGCTGACCGGTCCGCCGACCATCATCGAAGGCAAGCGCGGCTTCTGCAGGGTCTTCGCCGACGAGTACGAACTCGACACGATCACCCGCGACTTGGGCGTCGATTTCAAGATCATGAGGATCTGGTTCAAGGTTTACCCGAGCGTCGCGACGGTCCAGGGGCCGATCGATACGCTGGCGAAGCTCGTCGAAGAGCACGACGTCCAGCCGGAGCAGGTTGAAGAAATCCGGGTCGGTATGTCGGAGACCTCGCTGGCGCACGGTGGGGCGATCTACGAGCCCACCGACGTCGCGGGCGCGCAGTTCAGCCTGCCGTTTTCGCTCGCGCTTCGCGTGCTCAAACGCGACAACGACCTGAGCCTTTACATGGACCCGAAGCTCTGGCGCGATCCGGCGATCCTGGCGATGGCCGCGAAGGTGAAGAGCTACGCCGACCCGAACGCCAGCGGGGAGCAGAACTACAACACCACGATGGAAGTGAAGCTTGCCGGAGGAAAGACGCTTAAAGCCTTTCAGCAGTATCCACCGGGAAGCCCGTTCAATCCCATGAGCCGGGAGGAGCTGCGGAAGAAATTCCGCCGGCTCGCCGGGGCCGTCCTTCCAGGTACGAAGGTTGACGCGATCGTCGAAACCGTGGACAGGCTGGAAACCCTGGAGCGCGCCTCCGACCTGCTGCCGTTGCTCGTACGCTGAAGCGCCCGGTGGCTAGTCCTGTTTCACGCCGAAGCGCCGGCCGATCCAGGTGCCGATGAGCGAGAGCGTGAGGACGAGCAGGAGCAGGATCACTCCCATCGCGGACAGCATCGGGTACTGCCCGTCCTCGTAGAGATTGTAGATCGTCACCGCCATCATCTTGGTCTCGACGCTGCCGAGCAAGATCGGCATCGAGAGGACCTTGAAGGTAAGCGACAGCGTGTAGACGAAAGCGACCGACAGGCCCGGGGCCATCAACGGCAGCACCACCGAGCGGAACGTGCGGCCCCAGGAAGCGCCGCTCACCGTGGAGACCTCCTCGAGCTCCGGGCTGATCTGCTGCAGCGAGGCGTGGGTCGAGCGGACCGCCACCGTGATGTACTTGCCGACGAAGGCGACGATCAGAATCCAGATCGTCGCATAGATCGGAATCGGCACCACGAGGTAGAGCCACAAAAGGGCGAGGCCCATGACGGTGCCGGGGATCGCGATCGGGGAGAAGGAGAGGAAATCGAGGAACTTTCTTCCCGGCACCCGGCTGCGGATTACGACCCAGGAGATCGTGGCGGCGAGCAGCACGATGATGAGCGACGAAACGCCACCGACCAGCAGCGTGTTGTAGATGCTTTGCGCGGTGTTGGGCAGCTCCAGGATCGCCCGGTAGTTCTCCAGGCTGAAGTGCCGGAGCTGGGTCAGCGACGGGACCTGGTAGAACTGGACGAAGGAGGTCCAGGTGAAAACGAAGACCGGCAGACCGACGCTGGCTCCGAGCAGCAGCAGGCTCGAAAGGCTCAGCGGCCAGCGCCAGGGCCCGAGCTGGATGCGGCGCGGCCGGAAGGCCTTTCCCGTGACCGTCACGAAGCGTTCCGACATGCGGGTGGCGCGGTGGTACAGGTAGAGGAGAAAAAGGCTCACCGCCAGGTAGCCGACGCCGAACGCGGACGCGACGTTGTAGTCCTGCGGCACGTCCCAGACCGCAAGGAACACCTGGGTCGCGAACACCGGCACCCCCGCCGGCACGCCGAGCACCGCGGGCACGTCGAAGCTCTCGATGGCGCGCACGAAGACGAGGAGGAAAACCGCGAGCACGCTCGGCAGCAGGAGCGGCAGGGTCACCCGGCGCAGCGTGGTCGAGAAGCGCGCCCCGGCCACGGCCGAGGCTTCCTCCAGCGACGGGTCCATCGAGCGGAACGCCGCCGCCATGAGCAGGAACGGCAGGGAGATCTGGTCCATCGCCTGAGCCCAGATCATCCCCGCCATGCTGTAGCCGTTGAACAGAGTTCCCTCGATGCCCAGGAGGTTCCGCGCGGCGACGTTGACGACCCCGATCTTCGGGTGGAGGACGAGGACCCAGGCGCTCGCCATCAGCACTCCGGGGGCGATCAGGGGAAAAAGCGCCATCGCGTAGATCAGCGGCCGCAGCGGCGCGTCGGTGCGCTCGGTGATCCAGGCGAGATAGGCGCCGATCGCCAGGCAGAGGAGGGCGGCGCCGAGCGCGAAGACCAGAGTGTTGCCGACGGTCTGCAGCAGGGTGTCCCGGTAGGCCTCGACAAACTTCATCAGAGTATATTCGCCGGCCTGGCCGGGCTGCCCGTCGCGAAACGCGCCCCAGATCACGACCGCCAGGGGGACCATGATCAGCCAGATGAGGAGCGCGGTCAGCGCGCCGACGCCGATAGTCTGGCCGGTGAGCCACTGGGGCGGAGAGAAGCGCAAACGGAGCAGGCGCCTCGCCGGGAAGGGAGCGGCACGAGTGCTCATGAGAACGGCTCTTTCGCTGCGGAGCCGGCCCGGCCCCGCGGTCCGTGAAAGCCGGAGCGCGTTCGGCTCGCGGCGCGCCTACTTGCCGCCGCGAAACGCGGGGTTGTAGATTTCCTTGATGATCTTCGCGTACGGCTTGGCGTACTTCACCAGCTCCTCTGCGGTCAGGAGCGACATCCGATCCAGGGTGTCCTTCGCCGTGACCTGCTGGAGCTCCTCGTACTTGAGCCTGGTGTCCGGGTGGGCCATGACCCGGCCGAACTGCGCGAGGATCTTTTGCCCGCCCTCGGGATCGACATGAAACCGCGCGAGGAGCAGCGCCGCGTAGGGGTGTGCGGCCCGGCTGCTGACGCCGACCCCCGTCGCTTCCGCGGCGACGAACTCCCTGGGGAGGATCATGTCGACGGGCGCGCCCTTGTGCTTCATGTCGGCGATCTTGTACGAGTACAGCTCGATCGCCAGCGGAAAGGCACCGGCCACGAGCAGATTCGTCTGATTGGTGTGGCCCTTGCGGATGAGCGCCTTTTGCTCCTGGATGAGCCGCTTCTGATAGTCGTAGGTCTTGTCGAAGCCCCACTTGTGGAGCATGCCGAACATCCAGGTATCCGGGGAATTGTCGACCGCGACCTTGCCCCTCCACTTGGGGTCCAGGATTTCCATGTAGCCTTTGGGAGCTTCGGCCGGCTTCACCAGATTGGTGTTGTAGGCGATCACCATGCTCAGCAGGTTCCACGAGTAGAAGTCCTTGCCGCGGAACTGGGGCGGGTAGCGGTCGTTGCCGACGAGATCGTGAAGCTCCGCCAGAGCCCTGGCTTCCCGATACTGGCCGAGAAACGTGCCGACGCTGATCAGATCGAAGCTGCTGCGCCCGGCGCGAGCCTCGGCGAGAATGCGGTTGCTGATGTCCTCCTGCTGGCCACCGAGGCTCTGACCCTTGATCCCGGGGTACCTGGCCATGAAGCCTTCCAGCAGCTTGCCGACCTGGTTCTCCTCGGCCGGCGAAGCGTAAACCACGACGCCTTCTTTCTTGGCCCCCTCGTAGAGCACCTGGTCCAGCCGGTCGCGGGGGAGCTTCGCGAGCATCGCGTAAAGCTCGCTCGGGGTTTTCCATCCGGTGGGCAGCTGGACGGCCTGCGCCGCCGCGCGGGCTGCCGTGCCCAGGCTCAGAGCGAAGGCGGCGAGCAGAGCGATCACGATCTTGACCTGTAACCTCGACATGGGGATTCCTCCTTCTCGTCGAATTAGGCCATCTCGGGTCGATGCCAGGTGAGCGCCGTTTCGGCGGCGTAGCACGTCTCGCCGCCCTGAATTTCCCGCCCTGGACCCCGGCCGATCCTCCCCGGGTGCCGGCCGGAGTCCACGCCCCCCTTTAGCACATCTGGTCGATCGGTCAACTCCGGGGCCGGCATGGTGGCGCACGGCCGGGGCCGGCCGACCGCTCCGCTTCGCGGCGGTTCAAGCGTTCAAAGAAACCAGACACCGAAAACAGGAAACGGGAATGTGTTGTTTTCCAGGGCCCGGGCCACTTTTCCCAGTGAGATGGTCCGCCCTGAATTGCCTGCGGCACGGATCCGGGTTTGTGTCGCCGGACCTTGTGTAGTAGAGAGGCTTTTCAGATCTGCCGTTTGCGTTCGGGAGGAGACCATGCCTTTTGCCAGCGTGCGCGGCGTGACGATCCATTATAAGGTCCTCGGTGACCGCGGTCCCTGGGTGGCGCTTTCGCCGGGAGGGCGGCGCGACCTCGGCGCCGTCGAGCCGCTGGCGACGCTCGTCGCCGCCGCCGGCCATCGCGTCGCGGTCTTCGACCGTCGGAACTGCGGCGCCTCGGACGTGTCGATCGCGGGCGAGGATTCGGAGTACGAGATCTGGGCCGACGACCTCCACGGACTGCTTCTGCAACTGGGCGCGCTGCCAGCGTTCGTCGGCGGCAGCTCTTCGGGCTGCCGCACGGCGCTTCTTTTCGCGCTGCGCCATCCCGAAGCCGTCCGGGGCCTGCTTCTTTGGCGCGTGACCGGCGGGCGCTTCGCCTGCGAGCGGCTGGCGCAGGAGTACTACGGCCAGTACATCGAGGCCGCGAGGCGGGGCGGAATGGCGGCGGTGTGCGAGATGGAGCACTGGCAGGAGCGGATTCGCGCGCGGCCGGAAAACCGCGATCGGCTCATGGCCATGGATCCGGCGCGCTTCGTCGCCGTGATGTCGCACTGGCGCGAGTACTTCGTGCGGAGCGCCGACCTGCCCGTCATCGGCGCGACCGAGGCGGAGCTGCGGTCGATCGCCGCCCCGGCGTGCATCATTCCCGGCAACGACAACACGCATTCGCGCGCGACCGGCGAAAACCTGGCGCGTCTGCTGCCCCGGGCCGAGGTCCATGTGCTGTTCCCGAAGCACTACGACATGGCGCTCAGCCCGCGAGAGGAGTGGGACGAGAAAAATCCTGAGATCGCCGCGCTGTTCGCCGATTTCATGGCGCGGGCGGGTGGCATGCAAGCGGGAAGGCGACCGTAGCCGCCGAGCGGGCGGCGCTGAGGGGTCCTTCGAGAGAGCGCGGAAAGGAGAAAACGCCGCATTCAAGGAGTTCAGGGAGTTCGCGATGA
Organism: Candidatus Zixiibacteriota bacterium; assembly: GCA_035574315.1. Lineage (NCBI taxonomy): Bacteria > Pseudomonadati > Candidatus Zixiibacteriota > Candidatus Zixiibacteriota bacterium. Next base: position 99,549 of record DATLYW010000007.1, on the reverse strand, counting down.
GAGGACCGCTCGCGACCACGGCGAGCAGGGAATGTTCGTATTGCTTTTCCGCCATTTCCGCCAAGGGACCTGTTGCATCCATTGTACGGCGGAGGTGGGATAGAAATTCCAGGCCGTGAGCTCCGGGCAGGAACTGGCCGTGAAGAGTTGCTACGGATCCTGAGCGGCCTGCCTACCGGCGGCGGTACTGCGCGCGGGCTTCGGGCAGCCAGGCCTTGATCTGCGCGATGCGCGTCTCGTCGCTCGGGTGTGTGGAAAGAAATTCCGGCGGCTTGTCTCCCGTTACCCTGGCCATCCGTTCCCAGAAAGCAACGGCGGCCGCCGGATCGTATCCCGCCCTGGCCATCAGGTTGAGTCCGATCCGATCGGCTTCGGATTCCTGCGCTCTTCCCCACGGGAGGAGCACGCCGACGGTCGCGCCCAGGCCGTACATTTTGAGAAAGTCCTGCTGCAGGCCCGGGTTCACCTTGCCGACGCCGAGCGCAAGAATCTGTCCGATGGCCTGAACTCCGAGCTGCTGGCTCATGCGCTCGGCGCCGTGGCGCGCGAGCGCGTGCGCCACCTCGTGGCCCATGATGACGGCGACGCCCTCGTCGTCCCCGGCGACCGGCATGATCCCCTCCCAGAACGCGACCTTGCCGCCGGGAAGCGCGAAGGCGTTGATCTCCTTGCCCTGGAGCACGTGGAACTCCCATTTGTAGTCGGGCTTGTCGGCGGCGGCGGCGATGCGCTGGCCGACGCGGCGCAGCTGGGCCTGCCAGTCGCTGCGCGTCGAAAGTCGGTTTTTCTTGAGCACGTCCTGAAAGGCGTCCTCTCCGAGCTGCTGCTCCTGGGACTCGGAAACGACGATGAACTGCGCACGCCCCGTTTGCTGGACGGTCTGGCAGGCGACGCCCAGGAGTGTCAAAAGCGCCGAAAGCACGCATCCAAGGATTTTCGTGTTCATGAGCTCCCTCCCCGCAGGCAGGACTCCCTTATCCTTACTAATGGTTCCTTCGAGCAAAGAAAAGGCGCGCGTAGCGCGGAAGCCGGCGCACGGGAATGGGGGCGGAAAACCGTCTTCGGGGCCTTCCTTCGCCCGCCGCCGGCCGAGCGACAGCGCGCTTTGCCCCGAGAGCGAAGTGGCATGCCTTGCCGGTTTCGGTTATAGGAAGACTCTGGCAGGCGGCTCCGGACAGTCGGTTCGCAATCGTGGCGCAAGGAGGTTGGCATGCGGCAACTTCTGCCCGACGTCTACACGTGGCCGTGGTACTCGCAGCCCCACGGCTACAATTTCAACGGCCATTTCATCCGGCACGCTGACGGGAACGTATGCGTCGATCCCGTGGAGCCCGCCGAGGAAGACCTCGAAGAGATGGCGCGTTACGGCGTGACGCGCATCGTGCTGACCAATCGCAATCATTCCCGCGCCGCCAACAAGGTGAGGGCACGCACCGGCGCGCGCACCGCAATCCATCCGGCGGACGCGCTGCACGCGCGCAAGGAAGGCGCGGAGCTGGACGGCGATCTCCGTCCCGGAGATCGAATCGGTCCGTTCACGGCGGTCGCCGTGCCGGGGAAGTCGCCGGGGGAAATCGCTCTTTACTGGCCGGAGCGAAAAATCCTGCTGGTCGGAGACGCGGTCGTCGGCGATCCGCCGGGGCGCTGCAAGTTGCTTCCGGACAGGGTGGTGGACGATCCGCCGCGGTTGCGCCGGAGCGTCGCCGCTCTTCTCGCGCTGGACTTCGACACTCTGCTGGTGGGGGACGGCGAGCCGATTCTACAGCGCGCAAAGGACCGGCTCCGGGAACTGGTCGATACCTTTCCGAAGTGAAAAGAAGCGAAAAAATAGCGATCGAAGGCGCAGCACAATTGAACGACCTCGAGACGAGCAAGCCGAGGTTTGGCGGTCATGAGCGACGTCGTTGAAGGGGTGCGCGCGACCCTCGAGTCGCTGTATCGCTCCGAATCCCGCCAGGTTCTCGCCACCCTGATCCGGCTGCTGGGCGATTTCGATCTCGCCGAGGACGCGCTCCAGGAGGCCTTCACGGCCGCGCTCGAGCAGTGGCCTCGCGACGGCGTCCCCGGGAACCCTCGCGCCTGGCTGATCTCGGCCGGACGCTTCAAGGCCATCGACGCGCTGCGCCGGCGTGCTCGATTCGACAGCTCCGCGGCGGAGATCGCCGAGCGCCTCCAGGCGGCCGTAGCGGACCGGGACGAAGAAGGCCTGGAGGACGACCGGCTGCGGTTGATCTTTACCTGCTGCCACCCCGCGCTCGCGCCGGAGGCGCAGGTCGCGATGACGCTGCGCGAGGTCTGCGGGCTCACGACCGAGGAAATCGCGCGCGCTTTCCTCGCTACCCCTCCGGCCGTGGCGCAGCGCATCGTACGAGCCAAGAAAAAGATCCGCGACGCGCGCATTCCCTACGTCGTGCCATCTAAAGAAGATTTGCCCCACCGGCTGGATGCGGTCCTGCGGACCGTCTATCTGGTATTTAACGAAGGCTACTCGGCCTCGTTCGGCGAATCGGTCACGCGGCATGATCTTTGCGCCGAAGCGATCCGGCTGGGGCGTTTGCTGGCGGAGCTGCTTCCGGATCCCGAGGCGCTCGGCTTGTTGGCCTTGATGGTCCTGCACGACTCCCGCCGCGCGGCCCGCGTCAGTCCGGCGGGAGAGCTGGTGCTGCTGGAGGATCAGGACCGCTCGCTGTGGGACGGGGGGCAGATCCGCGAGGGCACGGCGCTCGTGGCGCGGGCGTTCGCCTCAGGTCAGGTCGGTACCTACGCGATTCAAGCCGCGATTGCGGCTGCTCATGCCCGGGCTCGATCTTCCGCGGCCACGGACTGGGTGCAGATCGTGAGTCTCTATGACATGCTGCTCGCGGCCGACCCGTCGTCCGTGGTCGCGCTCAACCGCGCGGTGGCCGTGGCGATGCGGGACGGCCCTCAGGCCGGGCTCGAGCTGATCGAAGAAATCCTCGGGCGGGGCGAGCTGGTGAATTACCATCTCGCGCATGCGGCGCGCGCGGAACTCTGCCGCCGACTGGGGCGCACGGCGGAGGCCCGGGCCTCCTACGAGCGGGCGCTCGGCCTCGCCCGGCAGGAGCCCGAAAGGCGGTTTCTTGGCCGGCGACTGGCCGAGCTGGGCTGAAAAGAGATCTTGTCGGCCTTGCACAAGAGTGCCGCAATTTCGGCGCGTGCCGGTCCATCGGCACATCCCGGATCGTCGCGTTGCCGAACGGGTGGGAGCCTTTTCGGGGAATCGCGATCTTGGGCCATCCGGGTGCGTGGCACGGTGCTTGCGGCCGAAAGACTATCGTCCCACTCCCGGGACGGCGAATAGGCCCGACAGGAATCCCCCCGCCGGAAGCGTGTCGATTTTCCGGCCGGCCGTTCGACTAAGCGGTGGGGGGAGCCGAGAGTTCCCCGGCTGCGGAGGGATCGAAATGAAATACATGTTGTTGATTTATCTCGAAGAGGGGGCGCTGAACGAAGCGGAACGACAGGCCTGTTATGCTGAATCGACCCAGCTCGCGCACGAGCTCTACGAAAAGGGGGTTTACGTGGCCGCCAATCCTCTGCAACCCGCCGCGTCCGCGACGAGTGTGCGTGTCCGCGACGGCAAGCGGTTCGTCACCGACGGACCGTTCGCCGAAACGCGCGAGCAGCTCGGCGGCTATTTTCTCATCGAGGCCAGCGACCTTGATGAGGCGTTGGATGTCGCCGCCCGCATTCCCGTTGCGCGCAAAGGTACGGTCGAGGTCCGGCCGGTGGTCGAGCTTCCCGGCCTGCCGGGCCGGTAGCCGTTCTGAACCAGGTCCAAAACCTGCCGGAGGCAAAAGGAGGGAGTCGTGGAAGTCCAACCGTATCTGTTTTTCGACGGTTGCTGCGAAGAGGCGATCGAGTTCTACCAGCGCGCCGTGGGAGCCGAGACGCTGATGCTCATGCGCTTCAAAGACAGTCCGGAGCCGCCGCCGGGCATACTGCCCGCGGGCAGCGAAAACAAAATCATGCACGCAGCCCTGCGCATCGGCGACACGATCGTGATGGCCTCCGACGGCCATTGCTCGGGAAAGCCGTCGTTTCGGGGTTTTTCGCTATCCCTGTCGGTGCCCGACGTCGGCGCCGCCGAGCGGGTATTTGTCGCGCTGTCGGAAGGCGGCCAGGTGCAGATGCCGCTCGGCAAGACCTTCTGGTCGCCGCGCTTCGGCATGCTCACCGACCGCTTCGGCATCGGATGGATGGTCAACGTCACGCCGCCTGAGCAGGCGGAGCCGGCGCGGAAGTAACTGCGGAAAGGAGTTCGAATGAGCGGAGTGCGGGTTCTTGTAGGGACACGGAAAGGCGGTTTTGTCTTGAGCTCGGACGGGAAGCGGGGGCGCTGGGACGTCAAGGGGCCTTTTTTTGCAGGCTGGGAGATCTACCATATGAAAGGGTCGCCTGCGGATCCCGATCGGCTGTACGCCTCGCAGTCGAGCAGCTGGTTCGGGCAGATCATCCAGCGGTCCGACGACGGCGGCATGACGTGGCACCAGCCGGGCACGCCGCCCGGCCAGCCGATGACCACGCCCGAAGGTTTCCCCAAGGGCGAGAGCAACAAGTTCGTCTACGACACCTCCCCCGAGACCGGCAAGCCGCTGACGACGCACCAATGGTACGACGGGACGCCCCATCCCTGGGAATTCAAGCGCGTCTGGCACCTCGAGCCGTCGCTGAACGATCCCGACACCGTCTACGCCGGGGTCGAGGACGCGGCCCTGTTTCGCACCACCGACGGGGGACGCACCTGGCATGAGCTGGCCGGCCTGCGCGGACACGGCACCGGCGAGAAATGGGCGCCGGGCGCCGGTGGGCTGTGTCTCCATACGATCCTGCTCGATCCGAGCAATAGCGGTCGAATGTACACTGCGATCTCTTCGGCCGGCGCTTTTCGCACCGATGACGGCGGCAAGAGCTGGAAGCCGATCACCAAGGGGCTTCACTCGCTGTACATCCCCGACCCCACAGCGGAGATCGGCCACTGCGTACACCGGATCGCGATGCATCCTTCTCGCCCGAACGTCCTGTTTATGCAAAAGCACTGGGACGTCATGCGCAGCGATGACGCCGGCGGCAACTGGCATGAGGTCAGCGGCAATCTGCCCACCGACTTCGGCTTTGTCATCGACGTGCACGCGCACGAGCCCGAGACGATTTACGTCGTGCCGATCAAGAGCGACTCGGAACATTTTCCGCCCGACGGCAAGCTCCGCGTCTACCGCAGCCGCACGGGTGGAAACGAATGGGAGCCGCTTACGAAGGGGCTGCCGCAGAGCGACTGCTACGTCAACGTGCTGCGCGACGCCATGGCGGTCGACTCGCTCGATCCCTGCGGCGTCTATTTCGGCACCACCGGCGGACAGGTTTACGCCTCGGCGAACGGCGGCGACGGCTGGGCGCCCATCGTCCGGGACTTGCCGGCGGTGCTGTCCGTGGAAGTCCAGACGCTGCCATGATTCGCGTGGTGTTGCCCGCGCAACTGCGCAAGCTCGCCCGGGTCGACGGCGAGGTTGTCCTGGAGGTCCGGGGCGAGGTCACGCAGCGCGCCGTGCTCGATGCGCTCGAGGCGCGGTACCCGATGCTCCGCGGCACGATCCGCGACCACGTCACGCAAAGGCGGCGCGCCTTCGTGCGTTACTTCGCCTGCGGGCAGGACCTTTCGCACGATGCCGCCGACACCAGGCTCCCGGATGCGGTCGCAGGCGGCGCCGAGCCGTTCATGATCGTGGGAGCAATCGCCGGGGGATAGGAAACGACCGGGGACGAAGACCTGGAAATCCCGCCGGCGGTCGGCCACGAGCGTCCGGTGAGGGTGCGGGTTCACGTGCACGCGAATTCTGTCGCGCACTTCTCTCGGCGGCGGTTGTCGGACGAAAAATTCGAGGAGGATGCCGCGTCGGTGCAAAAGGACCTGGACATCTTGAAGGGAATCCTCGAGCGCTGAGGAGGGAGTTTCGACGAGCGACTCGACGCCGTCGAGCGCGGCGGCGACGAGAGCACAGCGAGGGGAGCGCGCGATGAACAAAACGTTGTGGGTCGGTCAAGCTCTACTGGCGGCGATCTTTCTGTGGGCCGGCGGCATCAAGCTGGTTCTGCCGGCCGAGCAGCTAGCCGGGCCGGTGCCGCTCCCGGTGGGCTTCCTTCGATTGGTCGGCGTGCTGGAGGTCGCCGGCGGTCTCGGAGTCGTTCTTCCTGGACTTCTGGGGGTCCGGCCGGAGCTGGTCCCGCTCGCCGCGGCGGGCCTGCTGATCATCATGATCGGCGCGACGGCCGTCACTCTGGCCGGCGGCCTTTCCGTAACCGTGCTGATCCCGCTCGTGGTCGGAGCGATGGCATCTTTCGTAGCTTACGGCCGCTGGCGGCTGGAGCCGCATCGCGGCGGCGCTCCGCGGACCGGGGAAAAGCGCTAGAAAGCCTTCAGCGGTTCAACCCGTTCAATGTTGCAAAATGCGAAAAGAGCGGTGAAAAAAATGCGAAAACTTTTCGGCCGATTATTTTTTACACAAGGGCAGTGTTCTAAAACTGCTACAACCGCCTTTTGGACGGTTCAAGGCCAAGCTGGCATGAATTCGAGCCTCGCGAGGCTTCTTCATTGCACCGCTCTTTCGTTCACACGAGTTCAATGCGCACGTCGTCACACGAGGGTCCTTCCTTGTGGAGCAACACGTCTTGCTCGGCCCGTCCACGCTCATAGTAGATAGTGGGCGGCCAGCATAATCTAGCACGATGGCGGCTATCGTAGACGCCAGGATGCCGAGGGCGAAGCCGATAAGAATCTCCAGACCGTTCATCCTTGTGGGTCTAACGTCGGCGCTCGGCCGCCGGCGAAGCCGGTCGGCTGGCGCGGAATGTTATAGGACGCTCTCCTCGCGGATCGTGGCCGTTGCACCGAGGACATCCTGCATTCGGAGCCGCACCATGTTTAGTGGCGTGAGGATCATAAGCGCAGGAAGGGTACGACGTTCGTCTAACTGGTTGAGCATATAAGCGGAGACCAGACCCGCGAGAAGCTCGCGAGCCCCGGCCATTTGTAGCGTGAGGTTATGCGTGACCTTTTTCCCTGCGTCTTGCCTGAACCACGTCTGGCCCCGCGGTATCCAGATTCGTCAAGGTGAACGGGTAAGGGGACAAGCCTGTCTCGGCGATGATGACGCGCATGGTTGGATACCAGCATATGGACTTGGTGTTGTCCCCGACCGACACGTCCCACGACGAGCCATCGTCCAATTCGATGATCAGGCCGTCATTGCGGACAGCGGTGATGTGAAGTTCCATCCTGGACGCCTCCGAGCGTTCGCCCCCCGCGCTACCGGCTCGATGCTCTCACCGGCCACGCCAGATGATTGGGCAGCTATCTCCACCGTTATGTTGTTCGGCGAGTACCACCATCAGGCGCTTAAGTAGTCATGATTCAAACAACTGGTGTAAAAATAGAGACGGCAAGGGCACAGACGGCCACAAACAGCGAGCCAAACGAAATCCATCGCTCTGCTGGCGACGACTTTCGTTCGGAAGCCGGCGATTTAGGCTTTTTGTTTTGTTCCGCCATCCCCCTCGAACGCCAGGAGTTACTGATCAGCAGTTCGCTCAGCGTTATGGCGTGACCGTCACCAATTGAGCCGAAGCGGCCATAATTAAAGGCACCGTCCGCTGCGAACCTGGAACCGGGAATCTCGAACTTCGAACCGTTTTTGGTCATCGAGGGGGTCGACGGTCGCGGACGCCACTCCGGGTTTCATGATTTCTCCGCTGCCGCTGCAAGATCCGTGGAAACGCGCCGCGAGCCGGAACGTCCGACGCCTACGGCGCCGGGGCAAGCTTGATGAGCTCGAGCGCAGCCCGGCCGAGCAGGCCGTACGGGTTGCCGAAGGTCTCCGGCATTTCAAAGTGATTGTACCCCTCGCCGACGATATAGCGGACCGGTTTGCCGGCCGCTTTGAGAGCGGCGACGAAATCGCGACCTTGCCGCTGGAACTCGGGCGACTCGAGGGTGCCGTGACTCACGACGACCGGCGCGTTGAGCCTGTCGAGATGCCGTTGGCTGCTCAACGCCTGTTCGATCTCGTCGGTGAACTTCACATAGGTACTGCGTTTCGAGAGGCGGACGGGCTTGAGGTCGTACATGCCGCTCATCAGCATTCCGCCCTTGACGGTATCGGGCGGCAGACCGAAATCCTTTTTCCAGTCCGTGACCATGACCACGCCGGCAAGGTGGCCGCCGGAAGAGTGCCCGGAAACGTAGACGAGGTTCGGATCGCCGCCGAAGCTCGCAGCGTTCCTGTAGACCCACGCGACGGCACGGCGCACTTGCTCGGCCATCGTCATGAGGTTTCCGCCCGCTTTTATTACGTCGATGAAATCGACCGCGACGTAATGCGCGCCGGCCCTGACGAACATCTCCGCGGGATACGCCGAATCTTTCGCCGAGCCGCCGCGCCAGGCTCCGCCGTGGAGGAAGATCATCGTCGGCGCGTTGGGCCGTTTCGTCCGGTAGAGGTCGAGCTTTTCGACTTCGGTGGGACCGTAGGCCAATCGTTCCGGGTTGAGCCGCGCGCGCACCGACTCGCTCCACACGGCCCTTCTCCTGCTGATGTGCCGTTGATTCGGCGCCCAGACGCTCTGATCGTAGGCGTCATCCAGCGCCTTCTGGTCCATATCGAGCCACACCGGCGGACCTTTGACCCGGGGGGTCTCCTGTCCGGGTTGTTGTTGCGCCGCAGCGGGATCAAACGTCATCGTCACGATAAACCACGTCGCCGGAAGCAAAAGTCCGCTTGTTCGTCGGGTGATCGACAATCGGGTGGCGCGCATGGGAGGCTCCTTTCATCTGCGTTCGTGAGCAATGCCGCGGCCGTGCGCCGTCGATACTCATACGCCCGTAAAATAGGTTAAACGGAAAAACCCAGTCAAGGGCAAAAGCGACGGGCGGACCCTGCAAAAGAGTACCCGCGAGCCATCGGTTTTTTCGAGCTCCTTTCGACTGCGACGGCTTTCTTGAACAATCCGGGTCGGCGGGTTAGCCTGATCCAAAAACGCGGGATTGTGAACGGATGAGCAGCGAGCCCAACAAGGTCATCTACTCGATGGTCGGCGTCGGCAAGTACTACGACAAGAAGCCGGTGCTCAAGGACATCTACCTTTCGTATTTCTACGGCGCCAAGATCGGGGTCATCGGTCTCAACGGCTCGGGCAAATCGTCGCTGCTCAGGATTCTCGCGGGGGTGGACAAGGAGTTCGAGGGCGAGGCGGTCCTGTCTCCGGGCTACACCGTGGGCTACCTCGAGCAAGAACCTTTGCTGGACGAGACGCGGACGGTGCGCGAGGTGGTCGAGGAGGGGGTCCGGGAAGCCGCCGACCTGCTGAAGGAGTTCGAGTCGATCAGCGCGAAGCTGGCCGAGCCGCTTTCCGACGAGGAGATGAACCGGCTCCTCGAACGGCAGGGCGAGGTCCAGGAGAAGCTCGACCGGCTGGACGCGTGGGATCTCGAGGCGCGGCTCGAGATGGCGATGGACGCGCTGCGGTGCCCGCCGCCGGAGACGCCGGTCAGGGTGCTGTCCGGGGGCGAGCGCCGCCGGGTCGCGCTGTGCCGGCTGCTCCTCCAGAAGCCCGACATCCTGCTGCTCGACGAACCGACGAACCATCTCGACGCCGAGTCGGTCGCCTGGCTGGAGCACCACCTGCAGAACTACCCTGGAACCGTCATCGCGGTCACCCACGACCGCTATTTTCTGGACAATGTCGCGGGCTGGATTCTCGAGCTCGACCGCGGCGCGGGCATTCCGTGGAAGGGGAACTACAGCTCCTGGCTCGAGCAGAAGCAGGAACGGCTGCGGCGCGAGGAGAAGTCGGAGAGCGAGCGTCAGAGGACGCTGCAGCGCGAGCTCGAATGGATCCGCATGTCGCCCAAGGCGCGTCACGCCAAGGGCAAGGCGCGCATCCAGGCCTACGAGGCGCTGCTCAGCCAGGAATCGCAGCGGCGGCGCGAGGACCTCGAAATCTACATTCCGCCGGGCCCGCGCCTGGGAAACGTCGTGATCGAGGCCAGCGGGGTCTCCAAAGCCTACGGCGACCGGCTGTTGATCGAAGACATGAATTTTTCGCTGCCTCCGGGCGGCATCGTCGGCGTGATCGGGCCGAACGGCGCCGGCAAGACGACGCTGTTTCGCATGATCACGGGGCAGGAGCGCCCCGACCGCGGTACCATCCGCGTCGGAGAGACCGTGGTGCTCGGCTACGTCGATCAGAGCCGCGCGCTCGATCCCGACAAGACCATCTGGGAGGAGATCACCGGTGGGGTCGACGTGCTGAGGCTCGGCCCGCGCGAGGTGAACTCGCGCGCCTACGTGGCGCGCTTCAACTTTTCCGGGACGGATCAGCAAAAGAAAGTCGGGCAGCTTTCCGGCGGGGAGCGCAACCGGGTCCATCTGGCGAAGATGCTGAAGGAAGGGGCGAACGTGCTGCTGCTCGACGAGCCGACCAACGATCTGGACGTGAACACGCTGCGCGCGCTGGAAGAGGCGCTGGAGAGCTTTGCCGGATGCGCGGTGGTGATCTCGCACGACCGGTGGTTTCTCGACCGTATCGCCACGCATATCCTCGCTTTCGAAGGGGACAGCAAGGTGGTCTGGTTCGACGGCAACTATTCGGAGTACGAGGCCGACCGGAGGAACCGGCTGGGGGCCGCGGCCGAGCGGCCGCATCGGATCAAGTATCGCCAGTTGACCCGGGCATGAGGCTCTCCGGCGCCGCCTTGATCCCGGGCGGTCCCGTGGGAGACAATAGCGGTCGCGGCTTCGGCGGGAGGTGCCTATGGCGCGCAGCGTCGTCGAGATTTCCGGCCACATCATCGATTCCCTGATCCTTCCCAAGGTGCTCGACCTGATCGTCAATCTCGGGGCGGAGTTCGAGATCCTCGACATCAAGATCGGCCACCGGCGCTCCGACCGCAGCTACGCGCGGATCCAGGTCGACGCGCCGACGCCCGAAGAGCTGGATCGCGTGCTGGCGCGGCTGAAGGAGCACGGCGCGCTGCCCGCGAGCGAGGAAATCGAGCCGGCGCGGCTGGAGCCCGCTCCGGCGGACGGGGTTTTCCCGGACCGTTTCTATTCGACGACCAACCTGCCGACCTGGGTGCGCGTCGGCGACCGCTGGATCCAGGTCGAGCCGAGCGAGATGGACTGCGGCATCCGGGTGGACCTCGAGGCGATGCGCGCCGAGTGCGTGCCGATTCACCGCGTGCGCAAGGGCGACTCGATCGTCGTCGGCCATCGCGGGGTCAAGATCCAGCCGGTCGAGCGGCAGGTTCCGCGGGAAGCCTTCGAGTTCATGTCGAGCGCGGTTTCGACCGAGCAGCCCAAGGGGCTCCTGATCCAGGAAATCGCGGAGGCGATGAAAAGCGTCCGGCGGGAGAACGGGCGCATCCTCGTCGTCGCCGGCCCGGGGCTCGTGCACACGGGCGCCGGGCGCTATCTGGTGCGCCTGATCGAGGGAGGGTACGTTCAGGTGCTGTTCGCGGGAAACGGCCTCGCGGTCCACGACATCGAGAGCGCCCTTTACGGTACATCGCTCGGGGTCTACCTCGACAAGAAGATCCGCACCGCGGAGGGCCACGAGCACCACCTCTGGGCGATCAACGAGATCCGAAAGGCCGGGAGCATCCGCCAGGCGGTCGAGAAAGGAGTGTTGCGCAGCGGAATCTTCTACAGCTGCATCCGCTACGGCGTCGATTTCGTCCTCGCCGGCTCGATCCGCGATGACGGGCCGCTGCCGGATGTGGTCACGGACACGCTGCGGGCGCAGGATATCATGCGCGAGAAGATCCGGGGCGTGCGTTTCGCGTTGATGATGGCGACCACGCTGCATGCGATCGCCACGGGCAACCTGCTTCCGGCGACGGTCAAGACCGTCTGCGTCGACATCAATCCGGCCGTGGTCACGAAGCTCGCCGACCGCGGCACGTTTCAGGCGATGGGCCTGGTGACCGACGTGGAGCCGTTCCTGCGCGAGCTGTGCCAGTGCCTGGCGCTCGAGGCGCGGCAAGCCGAGCCGCGCGCGCAGGACGGAGCAGCGACATGAAGCTGCTCATGTGCCCGCCGACCTACTACGGCATCGAGTACGAGATCAATCCCTGGATGAGCCGCAGCCGGCCGAGCGATCGCCGGCTGGCCGAGGAGCAGTGGCGGCGACTGCGCGGGGTGCTCGAGGAGCGGCTGGGCGTCGAGGTCGAGCTGATCGACCCGGCGCCGGGGCTTCCGGACATGGTGTTCACCGCGAACGCCGGGCTGGTCTGGGAACGCCGGTTCATCTCCAGCAACTTCCGCCCCGAGGCGAGGCGCGGCGAGCAAGCCCACTTCGAGCGGTGGTTTCACGATCGCGGATACGAGATCGTGCGGCTGCCGCCGGAGCTTTACTTCGAGGGAGAGGGCGACCTGTTGCGCTGCGGCGAGCTGTGGTTCGCGGGGTACCACATCCGCTCGGACATCGCGGCGCACCAGAAAGTGGCGGAGATCGTCGAGCGCGAGATCCTCTCCCTCGAGCTGACCGACGACTGGTACTACCACCTCGACACCTGCTTCTGTCCGCTCGGCGACGGAAGGGCTCTGTTCTACCCGCCGGCGTTCGACGCCTATGCCCGGCGGGTTCTGGAGGAGAACGTTCCGGAGCTGATCGCCGTCAGGGCGGAGGAGGCGGCGAGGTTCGCCTGCAACGCCATCGTGGCCGGGAATGCGGTGGTCATGAACGACGGCTGCCCCGCGGTGCGCGAGCGGCTTGAGGATCTGGGCTTTGCGGTTTTCGAGACGCCGCTCGGCGAGTTCCTCAAGGCCGGAGGGAGCGCGAAGTGCCTGGCGCTCACGATCGCCTGACGGCCGTTCAAGCCGCTCGAGCCGTTCGACCGTCCGACGCCGGGAGGCGCGCGGTCAGTCCGTTACGGTCTTCTCGCGGGACGCGGCGGCTCAACTCGGGGTCTTGCCCCAGAGCGCGGTGAAAAACCCCTCTTTGATCAGCTCCTGCACCAGGCTGTTGTCGAAGAAATCCTCGGGCCTGGCCTGCTTCGCCTTGGGATTCTTGAGAGCGATCTGCTCGAGCGTCACCTGGAACGCCTTGGCCTTGACCAGCGGCACCTTCTCGACGAAGTCGTGGGCGTACTGCAGGCTTCCCTCCAGCATCCCGGGATCGGTCACCTTCGTGTAGCGGGCGAAAATCGCCTTGGTCTCCTCTTTCCGCGTGTGCATGAAGTGGACCGCCCGCCCGTAGGCGCGGATCAACGCCTTGGCCTGAGGGCGCCGTTCCCGCAGGAACTTGCGCGTGGTCGTCAGCCCCACGTGCATGAAGGGAATGTCTTCCTTCGCCAGATTCGCGAGCATCTTCACGCCGGCCTGTTGGGCGACGTATGCCATCGGGTACGACATCGGCGCGGCGTAAATGGCGCGCTTGGAAAGCGCGCCGGCGATTTCCGGCATGCCGCCGATCTGCAGCACGGGCACGTCGCGTCCGGCGGTCAAACCGTACTTGGACAACAGCATTCGCAGACCGAAATCCGTGGAGGCGCCGAAGCGGGTGACGCCGACGGCCTTCCCTCTGAGGTCTTCCACTTTTTGGATCTCGGGAACGGCCATGATGTAGAAGGCGACGACGTTGATGATGGCGCCCATCGATACGAGATCGCCGCCTTGCAGCCCGGTGTCGGCCACGACCTGGCTGTTGGCCGCTGAAACCGCCACTTCCCCGGCGAGCATCGCCTGCGCGACCGTCTGGGAGCTCGGAATGTAGATCAGGTCGACGTCGAGCCCTTCCTGCCTCAAGAAGCCCCCCTCCTTCATCACCCAGTAGGGGCCGTTGAGCGCGCTCACGGCCGTCCAGGCGACCACGGTTTTTTGCGCCAGCGCCACCGGAGGTGCGAGCAGCAAAGCGGCGAGAAGCAGGGACAGCGATCCGAGCCTGTTCATGTTACGCCTCCCGAAGGTGGTTTTTGCCGGATCCGGATGCCGTGTACCCGTCGTTTATTCGAAAGTCATCCGGCTTTCAAGCCTCCGCCGCGTTGACAAGCTCCTGCGGGAATCCTAAGAAAACCGGGGCGATCGACAGATTCGAGAGAAAGGAGCGAAGATGAAGCTGGAAGGGCAGGTTGCCATAGTCGTCGGCGGCGCGAGAGGGATCGGCGAGGCGATTGCGCGGACCTTCGCACGCGAGGGGGCAAGCCTGGCGCTGGTCGACCTGGAAAAGATGAAAGCGCAGCTCGAAGCCGTGGCCGCCGACATCGCGGGCTCGGACGGCCAGGCCGCCGCGATCATCGCCGACTGCACCGACGCCCGTCAGGTCGACGCGATGGTGGAGGAGACGGCGCGGCGGTTCGGCCGGATCGACATCCTCGTCAACAGCGCGGGGCTGCGCGGCCCGCTGGTCCCGGTCCAGGAGATCAGCGAAGCCGAGTGGGACGCGGTCCTCGCCGTCAACCTCAAAGCGGTCTTTCTCTGCTGCCGGGCGGTGTTGAAGAAGATGATCGCGCAGCGGAGCGGCAGCATCGTCAGCGTCTCGGGAACCGCCGGCAAAGAGGGGATGGCGCTTCGCGGCTCGCTCTGCGCGGCCAAGTGGGGGCTTCTCGGTCTCACGCAGACGATCGCCAAGGAAGCCGGGCCGTACGGGGTGCGAGCGAACGTGATCTGCCCCGGCGGAATGGACGAGCCCGAGCTTCGGGAGATGTACGCGGAGCGGGCGCGGGGTCTGGGAATGCAGTTTTCCGAGCTGGAAAAGAGCGTGCTCGAGCAGACGCCGCTGAGGAAGTACGCAAAGCACGACGAGGTGGCGAAGGCGGCCTTGTTTCTCGCATCGAGCGACTCCTCTCACACCACCGGCGAGTCGCTCAACGTCTCGGGCGGGCGGATCATGAGCTGAAGGGCCGTCGTTGGCGGCCGTTCAAGCCGTTCAACCGCTGCGCTCCGCTCAAGCCCGCCCGCGCGCAGCGCGGCGCAAGCGTAAGACGCCGGACCCTTCATGCGCGACGCCGCGTCGCGGCCGTCTAGAAGCGTCCTTCCTTCTCGAGTTTTCTCACGAAGCGGTCGTCGACCAGATCCTCGGCTTTCAGCCGGCGGATCTTCTCGTTGCTCGCGCCGAGCAGACGGATCACGTTGCGGATGCCGTCGACGCGGGGGTAGATGCGCCGCTCGTAGAGCAGCGGCAGGCTTTCGTAGCCCTCGATCGCCTGCTCGGGCCTTGCCAGCCGGAGCCCTTTCGCGATGCTCTTGAGCACCGCCGGCCGGTTCTCGGGCTGGGCGATGAACGCCATCGCGTCGACGACCCCCCGCAGGACGCCCTCCACGACCTCCGGCGAGGACTGGATGAAGCTCTTGCGGGTCATGATGCCGGTGCTCTGAAACGGAATCGGCAACCGGGCGAGGTCTGCGAGCGTGGTAAAGCCGCGGTTCTTCAGAGGCGCCGCGAAGGTGTAGCCCAGATGCGTCGCCGCGATCGCGCCGTTGAGCAGCGCCTGGCTGCGCACCGACTCGTCGCCGAGGACCCGGAAGCTGATATCGTCGCGCTTGGCCTCGAGCCCCCAGTACTCCAGCGCCAGCGTGGTGAAGATCCAGCTCCCGCCGCTGGTGCTGGTCACCCCGATGACCTTGCCCCGGAGGTCCGCCGGGCTCTTGATCTTCGGCGACGCCATGATGTTGCCGATCAGCTTGTTGATCAGGCCGGCGACGAAAACGAGATCGGTTCCCTCGGCGGCCGAGCCGAGCACGGCTCCTGTGACCGAGCCTTCGTGGAGCTGCGACTCTCCCGCCGCCAGCGCGGCCATGCCGACGGGGCCGCTGCGGACGTGCACGAAGGTCAGATCGAGGCCGTAGCGGCGGAAAAACCCCTGGTCCTGAGCGACGAACATGGCCGCCTCGCGCTCGCTGAAGGAGCCGGTCGTCACCATGACCTTGGTCGGGGATTGGGCGGCGGGCGCGGGTGCCGCAGCGGTTGCCAGGAAGCAGAGGGCCCAAAGGAACGCCAGACGTCGTTGCATTCCGATCCTCCTCGGACGGCTCGATGGGCGCAAACGGCCCGACGTTAGTCGAAACTCCCCGGCGCCGTCAAGCCGATTCTCGCGGGGCTGCCGCGCCCCCGGGCGCATTCCGTCACGCGCGGTGTGCGCGGGGCACCGGCCGGCGGGCCAGGGAGATCAGCAGCGCGGAGAGGAGGTAGCTTGCGAGGAAAATCCAGATGATCAGCCGGTAATCGCCCGTAAGATCGAACGCCATCCCGGCAAAGAGGGCGCCGAGGCCGAGACCTCCCTTGTGAAACGGCTCGAGCACGCTGCTGATCGCGCCGTAGGAGCGCCGGCCGAAGTAGCGCGCGAGCAGAATCGGAGTCAGCACCGCGGCGCCCCGAGCCGCCAGCCCGAAGGAGACCCCGAAAAGGTAGGCGGCCGCGCCGCCTTTCACCTGCGCCAGCAGAGCCACGGTGCCGGCCGACAGGAGCATCGTTGCGACGTTCAGCCGCGGCGGCTCGAACTTTTCCGCAACGACGCCCCAGACGGCGTTGCCGAAGGCGCCGGAAAGAGCCATGACGCTGAGCGCGCCGGCGGCCGTGGCGGGAGCGACGCCGGCGTCCGTGAAATAGGCGACGGCGTGGAAGGCAATGCCGCCGGTGGCGAGCGAGGCGAGAAAGGTGCCGGCCACCACCAGCCACAGGGCGGCGGTCCGCATCGCCTCGGCGCGGCTCCAGCTGTGCTCCGCCGCGGCCGCGGGCTGTCCGCTGCCTCGCGGCGCTGCGTCTTCCGTCGCTCCCGGCGGAGCTCCGTCTGGGCCCAGGCCGAGGTCTTCCGGCTGGCGGCGCAGGAGGATGGCCCCCGGGAGGGCGACCAGAAACCACAGCGAAAAGCCGAGAGCGGCGAAAGCGCCGCGCCAGCCGTAATGGGCGACGAAGAACTGATAGACGAGCGACAGCACCGAAGAGCCCAGGGGGACCGACATCGCCACCAGACCCATCGCGCGCGGGCGCCTGCGATAAAACCAGTTGGCGACGGCCGTGTAAGGAACGATCCCGCACAGCAAGAACTCGGTGAGCGCCCGGGCGGGGATGAAGGCCGCGTAGAACTGCCAGGGCTCCGTGCTCAGGCTTACGCCGAAGGCGAGGAGCCCGACGACCAGGCCGCCCGCGGGAAGGAGCAGGCGCGGGCCGAGTCGATCGGCCACCGGTCCGAAGAACGGCGAAAGCCCGCCGCCGAGGAGCGCGCCCAAGGTCACCGCAGCGGCCGTGAGCGAGCGGCTCCAGCCGAGGTCCTCGCTGATCGGCTTGAGCACCACGGCCATGGTGATGTTGCTCACGCCGGCCGAGAAAAAGCCGGCGATCATCGCGATCGCGACGATGACCCAGCCGTAAAAGAAGGGGAGCTTCATGGTTTCGTTTTGCCGCAGGCCGGTGCCCGCGTGGATGCCCGGGTCGGTCCGCGTCCTGCCTCGAGGCGCCGCGCCGTCAGAGCTTCTCCCATGAGATCAGGAACACTCCGAGGATCACCAAGCCGATCGCGCCGATCTTGCGCGCGGTGAGCGTTTCGACGTCCCGCAGGAAGAGAGCGGAAAGCGGAAGGATGAAGAGCGACGAGGCGTTGACCAGAGGCGAGATGATCGAGACCCGCTCGAGGCTGAGCGCGGTGTAGGTCAGGACGTAGGAGAGAAAGTTCATGAAACCGGAAAGGGCGAAGCACGCGACGCCCGCGGCGGCGGATCGCGGCAGGGGCTTCTTCTCGCCGAAGATCGCGTACGCGGCGGCCATCGTTCCCAGCGAGGTGGTCGCCGAGATCGCCGCGCCGACGACCGGATCCGGGATCCTGACCACGGCGAAGCGCACGAGGTTGTCCCGCGCGGCGAACAGCAGAGCGGCGGTCAGCGGAAAGGCGAGATCGAGCGTGCGCCAGGTTTTGCTCACCCCTTTCCAGGAAAGGGCGACGATGCCGCCCACGATCGAGACGGCGCCGAGAACGTTGGTCGTCGTCGGCCGCTCACCGAGGAACGCTACGGCGAGGGCGAGGGCGAAGAGCGGTCCGCTGTTGGTCAGGCAGGAGGAGATCGCAGCGCCGAGGCGCTCCACGCCCTTGAAGATCACGAACCGTGCGACCCCGGGAACGAAAACCCCGACCGCGACGAAGACGCCGTTGACCGGCAGCCACAGCTGGACGCTGGCCCCGAAGATCAGGATGTAGATCCAGAGAAAGGCAGCGTTGACGGCGAGGTTGGCGAGCAGGCCCCTGAAGTAGTCGAGGGTCAGCAGGCCGCGGTTGATGAGGATCATCGAAGCGGCGAACCAGAAGGAGCCCGAGAGCGCCAGAGCGATGGGGAACATCTTCGGCGCCCGCCTCACCACGCAGGCGGTGCGGCAACCGCGGGGCGGGTCGCCGCGCTCACGCCAGGACCCGCTTCAGCCAGCGGCATGTCTTCGCGAAGGCCGCCTCGGACGCGGTCCGGTCGACCTCCGATTTCTTCCCGGTGCTGTTGAGAAAGCCGTGGCTCGCCCCCTCGTACATGTGGATCTCGTACTTCTTGCCGTATTGCTTGAGCGCGGCGCAGAACATGTCGATCTCGGCCTGAGTGGTGTTGGCGTCGTTGGTGCCGTAGTGGCACTGCAGCGGAGCCCGGATCGTTTTCAGCTCGGTGGGATCGGGAAAGAGGCTCTGGTAGTAGATCACCCCGGCGGCGAACCGGTCGGAGCGAGCCAGCCCGAAGAGCGCGAGCCCTCCGCCCATGCAGAAGCCCGAAAGCGCGATCTTGCGCTCGCCCACGAACGGAAGGCTGCGAAGATAGGCGGCGGCGTCGACGGCCTTTTCCACCGCCCGCTCGATATCGAGCGAGGTCTTGAGATAAGCCGAGGTCACCGGATCGCGCGATACCCTGCCGTGAAACAGATCGGGCGAAAGGCAGACGAAGCCCGCAGCCGCGAATTTCCGCGTCACCGCACGCTGCGCCTCGTCCACGCCTCGATAGCCGTGCAGCAGCACCAGAGCCGGCGTCGGCTTGCGGGTCAGGGGCCGTGCCAGGAAGCCATCGACCACCTCGCCCCGGCTGGCGTATGCCGCGTGCATCGACACGATCTTTTGCGTCATGGAATTTCACCTCGACGGTCGTTCAAACCGGTTCAATCGCTTCGCTCCGGTCAAGCCGTGCCGCCCGAAGGCCGCTTCAACGTTGAAGCCGGAAACCGGAAACCGCTGGCGGTAAATACCCGGATTGTGTGTGAAACCGCGCGGGAAATCAAACAGCGCACGCCGCTCAACGCCACTCGTGCCTGGGGTACCTGCGCCGGAGCTGCTGCTTGAGCTTCGGGTAGGTGTCGCGCCAGAAGGCGGAGAGATTTTCGGTGACCTGGACCGGGCGGTTGCTGGGCGCGAGCACCTCGACGCGGACGGGGACGCGGCGGGCGGCGATCCGCAGAGTCCCGTCCACTCCATAGAGATCCTGGATCCGGGCCGCGATGGTCGGCGGGCCGCCCTCCGAGTAGGAGACCTTGACGGCGCGGCCGCGGGGCAGCCGGATCCGCTCGGGCGCGTGCTCCTCGACCCACGCCTGCTGCTCGGCCGAGAGCCACGACTTCACCACCGGCAGCACCGGCCGCTCGCGGACCTCCTTCTCGCTCACGGCGCCGTGACAGACGAGCTGGAGCATCGCCGCGCGGTCGTCCTCTCCGATCGGCGGCAACGACAGCTCCGGCATCCACTCGCGCAGGCGGTTCACGCGCAGGATCCATTGCTCCACCGCGTCGTTCCAGTTCTCCAGGGCGCAGCGTCCCGCGGCGATCTCGCGCGCCAGGACCTCGGCCGCCTCGTCGAGCGGCGGATCGCCCGCGATGCTTTCTTCCAGGACGAGGTCGCGGAAGCGTCGCTGGTCCCGCACGACGACCCGGCGCAACGCCGGATCGAAGACGACCGCGCGCGCCCGGTTGAGCTCGTCGGGGAAAAGCTCCCGCAGCCACGACTCTTCGACGGCGGTGGCGAGGCTCAGGACGACGCTGAGCGCGCGCTCGCGGCCCCCGCCGCTTTCGACCTCCCGCACCTCGCAGGCGACCAGCAGGGGCGCCTTGACCGCGCTCTCGCGCGCCAGGACGCCCTTTCGGCCGTGGACCAGCTCGCAGCGCGCCGAGGCGGCGTCGAGGCGCCTGGCGAGATGGTCGGAAAAGCCGACGAGCACGCAACGGCGCACGGCCGCGTCGTCGATCGGCCGCTCGCTCACGTCGAGCCCTTCCGCGGCGGCGATCTCGAGGAACTGATCGAAGAGCGCCCGCACCCGGCGCGCGGCCTGAACGTTGATGCCGTAGCGGCGGCAGCGCTCGGGGTCGTAGCCGCAGCGCTCGGCGTACTGCCACGCGCGCGCCAGCACGAAGAAATCGGATTCCGCGTTCACGCCGAAGCGCTCGACGGCGGGCGCGGAGTCGCTTCCGGCCTTCCGGCGCGCCAGCAGATCGCGTCCCTGCGTAATGGCGGCAATCAGCGCGACCGGCCGCACGCAGCCGTGGTCCCGGGCGGCGAGCAGCATGCGCGCGTAACGGGGATGGGCGGGGAACGCCAGCATGCGCCGCCCCAGCTCGGTGACCGCTCCGGTCTTTCCGTCGATTGCGCCCAGGTCGGCGAGGAGCGTTTCGGCGCGTTCGAGCGCACGCGGCTCCGGCGGCTCGAGCCAGCGAAACGCGCGGATATCGCGCACCCCGGTCGCCTTCAGGGTAAGGATCGCTTCCGACAGGTCCAACCTCTTGATCTCGGGAAGCTCTTGGGCGGGCCGGCCGGCGTGCTCGTGTACCGTCCACAGGCGCAGGCAGCGGCCGGGGGCGGTGCGGCCGGCGCGCCCCGCCCGCTGGTCGGCGGCCGCCCGGCTGATTTTTTCCACGAGCAGGGTGTTGATACCGCGATAGGGGTCGTAACGCGGGATCCGCGCCAGTCCGGTGTCGATCACCAGCCGGACGCCGTCGATGGTGAGCGAGGTTTCCGCGACGTTGGTGGCGACAACGACCTTGCGCCTTTCGTACCGGGCCACGGCGGCATCTTGCTCCGCGCGCGGCAGCTCTCCGTGGAGCGGGAGAACGACGAACTCGGGACCGAGCGCCGCGCGCGCGGCATCGACCGTGCGCGCGATCTCGTACGTTCCGGGCATGAAAACCAGGGCGTCGCCGGCGGGATGCTCGCGGAGGAGCCGCCGAAGCTCGCGAGCGGCGAGCTCCCAGACCGGGGTCTTTTCGACCGCACGCGGCAGGTATTCGATGTCGACGGGATACGTCCTGCCCTGCGAGGAGATGCGCTCGCACGGCCGCAGATAGCTTTCGAGCGGCGCCGCGTCGAGCGTGGCGGACATCACGAGAAGAATCAGGTCGGGGCGCGTCGATTCCTGGAGCTCGAGAGCGCGCGCCAGGGTGATGTCGCCGTAGAGATGCCGCTCGTGAAACTCGTCGAATACCAGCGCGCGGATTCCGCGGAGATCGGGATCGGCGATCATCCGGCGCAGCAGCACCCCTTCGGTGACGTAGCAGATGCGGGTGGCGGCGGACGCCGCGCTTTCGAAGCGCATCTGGTAGCCCACCTCCGCGCCGAGCTGCACTCCACGAGCCTCCGCCACCCACCGGGCGAGCATCCGGGCAGGGAGGCGGCGCGGCTGCAGAACCATGACCTGGCCGTCGCCGAGAAGCCCGCCGTCGAGGAGCATCTGAGGCACCTGGGTGGACTTGCCCGAGCCGGTCGGCGCGGTGAGCACCACGCGTTTGAAACGGCGCGCCGCCTGGAGCAGAGGCTCCTCGATCTCGTGAATGGGGTACGTAGTACGGTTCAAAGGTTCAGTAAAAAGAGCGTTCAAAACGCTCGAGTCCGCTCGATCGCTTTACTCCGTTCGGGCTGTCCGCCGCGAAGCGGCGGTTCCAGAGATAAGGTAAGAGTCGCTTCGCCGCCGTTCAAGCCGGAAGACGCCTTCGGCGGCCGTTCAAAACGTTCGAGCAGCTCAAGCCGGTCAAGCCGTCTCCGGCGCCGGGGGACGCGGGTAAGCTCGTGCCCTCTTCGGTCTTCGTCCCCCTCGAGCTTCGAACCTCAGACCGTTTTCAACCGGGATACGCGGAGCCCGGCCCGGACGCAGGACCCCGGACGGACGACGTCGCGCATGCAAAGGAACAGAGCGGCACGAACGGAGGGCGGGCGGGGTCGTTACGCAGTGTAGCGCTTTTCCAGCTCGA
Source organism: Candidatus Zixiibacteriota bacterium (assembly GCA_035574315.1). Lineage (NCBI taxonomy): Bacteria > Pseudomonadati > Candidatus Zixiibacteriota > Candidatus Zixiibacteriota bacterium. Next base: position 77,349 of record DATLYW010000007.1, on the reverse strand, counting down.
GAAATTCCGGCAGCCGCACGACGGCCTCGTACTCCTTGAGCGTGGCGAGCCGGTGGGCGTAGCTCCTGGTCGAGCCCTCCTTCTTGAGGACGGCCAGCATCTCGGAGACCGCCTTGACGACCGTATAGCGCACGGCGTTGCTTCCGCCCATGTTGAAGCCGATCCGCTGGAGCTCCTCCAGCGTGACGTTGCCCGCCTGGATCGCTTCGTCCATGAACATGCAGTTGACCGGCACGCGGACCGCGTCGCGGATGCGCTTCAAGGCCTCGAGCGTGCGCTCGCGCATTCCTTCCCTTCGCATCCACGGCAGAGCGACACCAACCATGTCGGCGGCGACCGCCTCGTAGGCCTTGATGCGCCGCAACGCGTCGTCCAGGCCGTTGACGGACTCGGCGTCGGTGCGCGCGCTGATCACGAAGTCGGGGTCCTGTCTGGCCTCGACCGCGGCCTGGAGCTTCTTCAGCTGCTCGTCGAGCGGCACCACGGGCGTACCGCCGGGAATCAGCGCGCATTTCTTGGGAGTGACCTGGTCTTCCATGCCGATCCCGGCGACGCCGGCCCGCTCGAATTCCCTTACGGTGCGCGCGATCCCGAGGGCTCCGGCCGAGTAGCCGGTATCGGCGTCGACCATGACGGGGATCTCGACCGCGGCGGCCACGTTCTTCGCGTGGCCGGCCATCTCGGCGAGGCCGATGAGCCCGAGATCGGGAAGACCGAGAATGCTGCCGCAGGTGACGTTGCCGAGCAGCTTGACGACCGGGAATCCCGCCATCTCGGCCAGCCGGGCCGTCAGGCAGTCGTAGACTCCCGGAGTGATGATCAGCTCGCCGCTTCGGAGCGCCTCTCTGAGCTTCGTCGTTGCCTTCATGGTTTCCTCCGAGCCGTTTTTCCGCCGGGCTTTCGCAAGAGGACCTGCCCGCTTCGCGGCCGTGCGGTCAGGCCCGCTTTTCCGGCCCGCCTGCGAGCGTGGACTTGAGGTACGGAATCAATCCGCCCTTTTCGAGGATCGCGAGCGCGTGATCGGAAAAGGGCGGGAAGGCGAGGGCGCGTCCCGTGGAGAGGTTTCGCACCGTCCCCGTTTCCAGGTCGACCTCGAGCTCGTGCCCGGTTTCGACCATTTCCGAGATGCCGGGGCACTCGATCGCCGGCAAGCCGAGATTGATCAGCGTGCGCAGGTAGATGTTCGAGATCGACTCGGCGAGCACCGCCGCGACCCCGGCGTCGCGCAGCGAACGCGGCGCTTCCTCCGCGCTCGAGCCCATGCCGAAGCTGATCCCGGCGACGATCAGGTCTCCGGGGCGGACCTTCTGCCGGAACTCGGGGTCGACGCCCGCCATCACGTTCTTGATGTTGCCCGAGTCGAGGCAGTCGCCGAACTTCCAGGCGCGGCCGGTGAAGCGCTTCCTCATGACGGCAGGAACTCCCGCGGGTCGACGATCTCTCCGGCGACGGCGCTGGCCGCGACCGTGGCCGCGCTGGCAAGAAAGATCCGGGCTCCCCGGTCTCCCATCCGTCCCGGGAAATTCCGGTTTCCCGAAGAAACGCAGACCTCCCCCGCCGCGAGCGACGGGCGGCTGCAGATGCCGCATTCCGATGCGGTGATCAGCACCTTGGCTTTCTCGAAGATCTGGAGCAGCCCTTCCTCGCGCGCCTGGAAATAGGCGCCGTAGGAGCCCGGCGTGACGATCATCCGCACCCCGGGACGCACGGTCCTCCCCTTGAGGATTTTCGCGGCCTCCCGGAGATCCTCGATCCGCGCGCTGGAGCAGGTGCCGATGAAGGCCTGCTGGATCGGCGTGCCGACGAGCTCTCGAACCGGCCGGCCGTTGGAGGGGACGCCGGGCGCCGCGACGAAGGGCTCCATATCCGAGAGATCGAAGCGAAGGCGCTTCTCGTACCCGGCGTCCGCGTCGCTCTCGACGGGCTCGCGCTCCACACGCCCGACGCGGCGCACGTAATCCAGGGCGAGCGCGTCCGGCGGGAAAATCGCGTTCAGCGCCAGGCTTTCCACCGCCATGTTGCACATCGACAGGCGGCTGTCGATGCTCAGATCGGCCACGGCGCTGCCGCCGTATTCGAGAGTCCGGTTCACGGCGCCGCTGGGCCCGAGCTCGGCCATCACGCGCAGCACCACGTCCTTGCCTGAAATCCACGCCGGGCGGCTGCCCGTCAGCTCGATGTAGATGGCAGGCGGCACCTTGAGCCAGATCCGTCCGGTCGCGAGCACGCCGACGGTTTCGGTAAAGCCGATGCCGGTGGCGAAGCAGCCGAGGGCCCCGTAGGTGCAGGTGTGGGAGTCGGCCCCGACGATGAACTCGCCCGGAGCAACGTGTCCCTTCTCCACCATGACATTGTGGCCGATGCCGCCCTCGTAGCCTTCGTAGAGGGTCGCGCCGTGCTCGCGGGAAAATTCCCTGGCCCGCCGCTGACCCTCCAGGCGCGCCGTGCTGCGCGCGGGTTGCTCGTCGAGGTTGACCACGACCTTGCCGGGGTCCCACGCCCTTCGGACCCCCATCGCGGCGAGGACTTCCTTGAAGACGCCGTACAGACCCTGGGGATCCTCCGCCTTCGAGAACCTCAAGTCCTTGATGTAGAGCTTGTCGACCTCGGCCTCGATCATGTCCCCCGGGCCTACCCGCTCTTTTCCGGCGGCGCGGGCGCAGATCTTTTCGGTGATCGTCATACCCATGGTTCCACCTCGCTCCCGGGAGGACGCACTGAAGCTATACGCAGACATGCGTTTTGCTGTCAACCCGCTGTCGTCCTTGCTCATCCCGGAGACACCCTTGTAACCGCGCCGCGAATTTTGCTAGGAGTCGTAGGCGAAGCGGCAGGGGCGCGCGCTCGGGACGGGCGCGACGGCTTCACCGACGAAAGGAGGTCACCCTATGAGCTCCCTCGGGAAAATGACAGCGGGCGCGCTGGCGCTCGGCGCGCTGCTGTGGCTGGCGCCGGTCGAGGCATGGCCGCAGAGCAATTTTTACGAAGGGAAGACCGTAACGTTACTCGCGACCACGTCGCCCGGCGGGACCGGAGACCTCAGGGTCAAGGCGGTGGTGCCGTTTCTGAAAAAGCACATCCCGGGAAACCCCACGGTCGTCGTCCAGTACATGGACGGCGGCGGCGGCCGGAAGGGAGCGAACTATCTGTACAGAAACGTTCGCCCGGACGGGCTCACGATCGGCGCGGCGAGCGGCGCCATCGTCGGCCTTGCGGTGATGGGCGAGAGCGGGGTGAGCTACGAGGTCGACAAATTCATCTATCTCGGGTCGCCCGAGAGCGAGAACCATTACGTGATCTACACCCGCAGGGAGCTGGGGCTCGACTCTCTGGAAAAGCTCGCCTCCCGTCCCGGACTGAGAATCGGCGCGCAGACCGTGGGGCACGTCTCCTACGTCGCCGGGAGGCTGTTCGCGTACTTCCTGAATCTGAAGGAGCCGAACTTCATCGCGGGCTACAGCGCGCGGGAGCTGGACGCCTCGCTGCTCCGGGGCGAGCTGGACGCCCGAGCCAACAACGCCAGCTCGGTGCTGCGGCGCAACCCGGACTGGCTGGACAAAGGGGTGATGAACTTCCATTCGATCATGGAAGTGCCGCTGGGCGACAAACATCCGAAGCTCGGCCACCTGCCCGAGATCGGAAGCTTTGCGAAGAGCGAAAAGGAGAAGAAGCTGATCGGGCTGTGGCGTGCCTTCCGGTCGGTGGGATCGCCTTACATTCTTCCGCCCGGAACGCCGAAGGAGCGGGTCGCGGTGCTCGAAGAAGCGATGGCCAGGACGTTCAAGGACCCCGAGTTCGCCCCTTACTTCAAGAAGCTCGTGAGCGATGACGCGTCGCCGATCGGGGCCGCGGAGCTGAAAAGGCTGATCGCGGAGATGCCGCGCGATCCCGAGGTCATCGACACCCTGAAAAAGTTTGCGGGGGCCGGACCGCTGCCGCCGCGCCGGTGATCCGGGAGGGGCAAATGACCGAGCGACCCGCCCGGGCCCTGCGCCGCATCCTCGCCGAGCCGCGCTGTACGATCTCGGTTTCGGCGCACGATCCGCTCCTCGCCCGGCTGGTGGAGCGAGCCGGCTTCGAGATCGTCGGCCTGTCGGGAAACGCGGTGGCGGCGGCTTATCTCGGCCTGCCCGATCTCGGCTTCTTGAACCTGAGCGACATGGCGAGCGTGGCGCGCCGGGTCGCGGGAGCGGTCTCCCTCCCGGTGCTGGTGGACGCGGACACGGGCTACGGGAACGCGTTGGCGGTGTTGCGAACCGTGCGCGAGCTGGAGCGGGCCGGCGCAGCGGGAATCGTCATCGAGGATCAGGTCGCTTCCAAGAAATGCGCGATGATCGAGGCCGAGCATCCCGTGGTCCCGGCCGAGGAGCACGCGGCCAAGATCCGCGCGGCGTGCGCGGCTCGGAGCGATCCGGATTTCGTCATCGGCGCCAGGACCGACGCCGCGGCCGATCTCGGCCTCGACGAGGCGATCCGTCGGGGCTTTCTCTACGCCGAGGCGGGAGCCGACCTGCTGAACATCCAGGTTGCGGGCCTTCCCCAGGAGATCGAGCGCATCGGCAGGGCGGGGTTGCCCGTCCCGTTGATGGCGAGCATGGACGAGGGCAAGCCGATGTCGCTCAACCCGCTTTCCCTTCTCGCCTCGGCCGGCTACAGGATCGCCTCCTTTCCCGGCGTGGTTCGCTACACGGTCGTGCGCGCGGTGCGCGAGAATCTCGCCTACCTCAGGGAACACCAGTCGACCGTCGGCATACGCGACCGCATGGCAACCGTCGAGGAGTATTTCGCGGCGGTGGACCTCGACCGCTTCCTCGAGCTGGAGCAAAAGCTGCTGGGGCCGCTTCGGGGCGAGGCGCGGCGCGCCGGTCCGGTCAACCCGGCTTTCTCGAAGAAGCCGTCAGGCGCTTGACCGTCGGAATCACCTCCTCGCCGAAGCGCTGGATGGTCTCGAGGGTGTAGCCCGGGTCCATCCCCGGCCAGTCCACCATGAACCACATGAACTCGACCCCGAATTCCTCGTGATACGCCATGACCTGCTCGGTCACCTCGGCCGGACTGCCGAGGATCAGGCGATCGCGCTTGAGCTCGTCGAACGCCAGGTCGTAGCGCTCGCCCGGCTGTCCCCACTGCTGGTAGCGCCGGTACCGCCGCTCGTAGCCGTCGCGGATTCGATCCTCGGCCTGGCGCGAGCTGTCGGCGATGCAGAGGTCGCGGAACATGTACAGCCCGCGAAACTCTCTTCCCCGCCGCTCGAGGGCGGCTTTGTAACCGGGCAGGGCCTCGCGCAGGAACGGTTTCGAGTGCCGCCGGCTCGCGATCCAGTGATCGGCGACCTCGGGCACCCTCGCCACGGTCCTGGGCGTGTCCGCCCCCAGCAGGACCGGCGGCCCGGGCTGCTGCAGGGGCCTGGGGGCGATGCCGACGCCGTCGAGCCGGAAATGGCGGCCGTGGAAGGTCACGGAATCCTCGGACCAGAGCCGGCGAATCACCTCGAGTCCCTCCACCAGCCGCTGGCGGCGCTCCCGCTTGTCGATCCCGAACGAGCGAAACTCGGCGTCGCGGTAGCCCTGGCCCACGCCGAAGAGGAACTTCCCGCCTGAAAGATTGTCCAGCGTCGCCGTGTACTCGGCCACCATGACCGGATGGTGCAGAGGCAGGATGAAGATCGACGTGCCGACGTGCATGCCGGGACAGCGGCCGGCGAGATAGGAAAGCAGCGGGATCGACTGCAGGATCGCCGAATCCGGGCCCGTGACATAGTGCTGAGCGACGAACAGGCCGTCGTAGTTGTTCTTGTAGGCGGCCTCGGCTCTTTCCGAAATCTGGCGGCACGCCTCGGCCGGAGGCAGATCCGCCGGATAGCTCCCGAACTCGATTCCAAAACGCATGGTGCGTTCACTCCTCTTTCAATGGATGTTTGCCGTTCTCGTCTCCCCGGAAAGGCGGTCGCGCACGCGCGTCAGGGCGCGGGGGCGGGGAAGCGGGGGAGCAGCTCTTTGCCGATCAGCTCCAGGCTCTCCTCGAAACGATCGTACTGGAGGCGCAGGTCGAAAACCAGGTGCTCGACTCCGCGCACGCGGAATTTCTCGATCTCGGCGGCGCAGTCGTCGGGATCGCCGACGATCAGGAGCCCTTCGAGGTCCTCGATCGTCTGGAATTTCCCCGAGGGCGGCCTGATCCAGCGACTGCTCCCCTCGGAGCTTTCCGCGAGCGCCCGGACGTCGATGTCCGCGCGGGCGCGCTTTCGGTCCCTCTCGATGCGCGTGATCGGGATGTTTCCGAGGACGATCTTCCGGTCGGTCAGCCGGCGCAGGTAGCTCACCCGGTCGTCGAAGGTCGCCAGCGGGACGCGGCCGGGGATCCATCCGTCGCAGTACTCCGCGGCCCGACGGATCGACGCGCGCGTGCTGCCGCCGTAGAAGATCGGGATCGGCTCGACCGGCTTGGGCTCGAGGGTGACGTTCTCGAACGAGAACAGCCTGCCCCGGTAGGTGACGTCGTTCTCCGTCCAGACCCGGCGAGCGATGGCCACCGTCTCGCGCAGGATCTCCGCACGATCCTCCCCGCGAAGCCCGACAGCGGCGAGCTCGGGCGGATTGAACCCCAGCCCCATGCCGGCGATGACCCGGCCGCCGGCAAGGAAGGAAAGGCTCGCAAGGTCCTGACACAGCTTCAGCGGCCAGCGCAGCGGAACGAGCACGGCGGTCCCGAGAACGATTCTGCGCGTCACGGCCGCAACCGCCGAAAGCGTGACGAAAGGCTCGATGAACGTGAGGTCCGAGCGCTCCATTCCGTGAGGGTTCCAGAGGAGATGATCCCGGACCCAGACCGAGTCGAAGCCCAGCTCCTCGCACATGCACGCGCCGTCGATGATGCGCGAGCGCGAGGCCTGCTTGCCGAAGTGAGGCAACAGGACGCCGAACCGCATCGCGCCTCAGCGGTTCTCGGAGTCGTCGACGATGTGAAAGTCCTCGCCGGCGGGCGCGTAGATCTCCAGCACGCGGGCGACGGTGTCGCCGCAGTTGCCGGCGGCGTGCCTCACGCCGGGCGGAATGAAGGCGACCTCTCCCGGGCCGAGCCGGTATTTCTTGCCCTCGACGATCGCCTCGACGGTTCCCTCGAGAACCACGTAGACGTTTTCGGCCTTCGCGTGGTAGTGAGTCGGCCCCGGACCGGAGTCGACGTTGATGAGATTGATGTGCACGTCGACGTTCTTCGCGCCGTCGGCCTCGTCCACCAGCCGGAGCGCCTTGCCCCGGTTCCAGCGCATGATCCTGATCGGCGCATCCTCGATCCGCATCACCTTGACCGGCATGGGTCACCTCCTCGGACGTTGCGGCCGGCGAAGCCCGCCGTCGCTTTTTCACGCGATGGCGCGGCGCGCGCCGGCCGGCGCGCACGCACCATAGCATTCCTCCGGAGAAAAAACACCCCGCCGGCGGAGCTTCCTCCGGACGGAGGCGGGAGCATCGAAACCGCGCCTCGGCGCAGGAGGGGGCCGTCCGGCCGCGCACCGAAGGCGGCGCGCCGTCGGTCCGCAGGTAAGCGGGAAAGCGCGCGGCTCTCCCTCGTTACGGCGCGTGCGTCGGATCCCAGCAGGTCCTGAGGTTTTCGTTCAGGCCGTCGAGGAGCCGCATGTCCTCCGGGCTGATCTCGAAATCGAAAACGTCGGCGTTCTCGAAGATGCGCTCGCGCTCGGCCGACTTGGGAATCACGACGAGGTCGTGCTGCAGCGCCCAGCGAATGAGGACCTGAGCGGGCGATTTCGTCTTCCCGCTGCGGCCCGACGAGTACCGGGCGGCGACCGCGGCGAGCCTCGGATCGTTCAGCCGCTCGCCGTGCGTCAGTGGACTGTACGCCTCGACGGCGATCTTCCTCTCCCGGCAGAAATCGATCAGTTCCTTCTGATAGAGGTAGGGGTGGAGCTCGACCTGGTTCACGGCGGGGACCGTCGTCGACCCGGCAAGCAGCTCGGTCAGGTGCCTCGCGGTGAAGTTGCTGACGCCGATCGAGCGCGCCTTGCCCTTCTCGCGCAGCCGCTCGAGCACACGCCAGCTCTGCCGCCGCTCGCGCACGGGATAGTGAATCAGATAGAGATCGACGTAGTCGAGGCCGAGCCGGCGCAGGCTCGCGTCGAAGGCGCGCTCGGGATTTCCGTGGTCGCTGTTCCAGAGCTTGGTGGTGACGAAGATCTGCTCCCGCGGAATCCCGCTCTTTCTGACGGCGCTTCCGACGCTCTCCTCGTTGCCGTAGAAGGACGCCGTGTCGATGTGGCGGTACCCCGCTTCCAGGGCCGCGAGCACCGCGGCTTCGCACGATCGCCCCGCGCGGATCTGCCACACGCCGAGCCCGAGCCGGGGAATCGAATGACCGTCGTTGAGGTTCAGCTTCGTATCGATCGTAAGCTTCATCGGTGGAACGCAACTTCGCTCGAGGCCGGGTCCGGGCTAGGGTTTGAAACCGACGACCAGATGGGCCCGGTGCGACTCGGGAAGAGTTTCTCCTTCGCACTTCAGGGTGACGATGTAAGTGCCCGCCGTCGGGATCGCTTCGGGCGCGATCACGGCCTTCAGCTCGTTTTTCGAGACGAAGCTCGTCGGCAGCGGCCGGCCGTTCAGCAGGACGCGGTGAAACGGCCACATGCCTCCTTTCGAGCGCACGCGCAGCGTCGTCGGGCCCGTCCCCTCGACGAGAAACAAAGGAGAGACCTCGAGGTCGAGCGGGAGGCTCTGGTACGAGTAGAACGAAGGAATCGGGTTCTTGTAGCGGTGGAACTCGATATCGATTACCTTTCCGTCCATGACCACCATCTTCACGTTTTGCGTGGCCCAGATGTCCTGGAGCGGGTCGCCCTCGACGATGGAAAGGTCGGCCACCTTGCCCGGCTCGACGCTGCCGTAATCCCTGTCCTTTTTGAAGGCCTTCGCCACGTTGAGGGTTGCCGCCTGGATCGCGGTCAGCGGCGGCACGCCCGCCTCGACGTCCATCACCAGCGCCTCGTGCATCAGCAAGGCGGCCATCCCGCGAGGCGGGTCGGAGCCTTCCTTCAGCAGGCCGCCGGCTTCGACGAAACGGCGGATGAACTCGTTCGCCTTTTCGTAGCCGACCCGCGCCTGCGCGAGCTGCTCGGGGGTGTAGCGCTTGAGCAGCTTGTCGTAAGCGTTCTCGGTCACGGCGCGCACCGAGGCGGGCAGGTCGGCCTCCGGATGGCTCAGGATCTGGTTCTCGCGGGCCCGGAAGCGTTCCGCGCTCGGCGAAAGGGGACGCAGCCACTTGGCGATCGTGGGCGTGAACGCGACGCCGTGCTCGACCATGGCCGCGATCACCGCGCCGTAGTTTTCCGTCTGGTAGTAGGCGCCGGCGAGCTCCTGGTCGATCACCCCGCCCAGCCGATCCTCGGCGAGCTTGCGTCGGGCGGGCACGTAGGGAATGGAGCTGTAGCCGACCGACCAGATGTGCTCGATAGCGTCGACGCCCGCCCGCGACGAGCCGACCGCGTCCCAGCTGTGGGCGGCCACGGGCATGTCGAGCCGGTGCGCCTCCTCCACCGCCACCTTCAACAGCTCCATGGAAAGGAACTCGTTGACCTTGAGGATGTCGCAGCCGAGCTCTTTTTTCCGCCTCACGGCGGCGCGCACCTCGTCGGGGGTGGTCACGATGATGTTGTCGCGAAGCGTACGCGAGCCGAAGGCGTCGTGTCCGGTGCCCGGCGCGCCGATCGCCCGGCCGGACATCCAGATGCGCGGGCCGCGGATCTTCCCCAGGTCGGTTCCCTGCTTTTGCGCCCGCGTCCAGGGACCGTCCTGGTAGAGCTCGATCGAGGCGCAGGTGGTGATCCCCAGATGGAGGTAGAGCTCGCCGTGGAAATCTTCCAGATGGCCGTGGCCGTCGATGAAGCCCGGGAGAATGGTCTTGCCCCGGACGTCGATCACCTCGGCGTCGGGCGGAATCGGGACGTCTCCCGTTCTTCCGACCGCCTGAAACCGGCCGCCGCGGATCACGATCGCCGCGTTTTCGACCGGGCGCCGTCCGGTCCCGTCGATCAGCTTTCCTCCCTGCACGACCAGAGGTCGTTCCGCCATGCGCTCTTTCCTTTCTCCCGCGCCTCCGGGTCAGACCCGCCGCCAGGGGCAGCAGGCTCGCTCCAGCCACTGCAGGCTCCAGGTGCTCAGGATGCCGAGGATGCCGAACGCGATCGTGCAGCCGAACACCTGCTTGACCAGCAACAGTTGATAAGACTCCCAGAGCAGAAAACCCAGACCCTCGCGGGTCGCCTCGATTTCGGTGATGAAGACGAGAATCAGCGCCATGCCCGCGCCGAGCCTCAGCCCGGTGAAGATGTTCGGCAACGCGCCGGGAATCACGACCTTGGTGAAGATCTGGCGCTGGTTCGCGCCGAGATCGCGCGCCGCCTTGAGCAGCACGGGATCCAGCGACTTCACGCCCGTCACGGTGTTGATGAGCACCAGGAACAGCACGCCGATCATGATCGTCATCACCTTGGAGGTCTCGCCGAGACCGAACCACAGGATGAAGAGGGGGAAAAGGGCCGATTTGGGAATCGGGTAGATCGCGGCGACCAGCGGGTCGACGGCGTCCTCGACGGCCCGGAACCAGCCGACCAGAAGTCCCACCACGATCCCCAGCGCGGCGCCGTAGACGAAACCCTGCAGCACGCGCACGAGGCTTACGCCGATCGCCCAGGGCAGCCGGCCGTCGATCGTGAGGTCGAACATGGTGCGCACGACGGAAACCGGGGACGGGATCAGCAGCTGATCGATGTCCGCCAGTCGAACGGCGATTTCCCAGAGGCCGAGAAAGGCGATCGGCGAAACGATCCGAAGCGGCCGATAACGTTTTCCCATGGCGGGGTTCTCCTCTCCTGCACGATGACGCGCCCGCTCACGCCAGCCCTTCCGCCCGCAGCGAGCGCTCCACCTCCTCGCGGATCTGCTCCGAGAGATACTCGAGCAGCTCGGCTTCCGCGCGGCCCGTGATGCTGCGCGGCCGCGGCAGGCGGACCGGCACGATTTCCTTGATGCGGCCCGGGCGCGCCGTGAAGAGCACGACCCGGTCGCCGAGCAGCACGGCCTCCTCGAGAGCATGGGTGACGTAGATGAAGGTCCGCCTGGTTTCCTGCCAGATCCGGACCAGCTCGGCCTGCAGCACCCTGCGCGTCTGAGCGTCGAGCGATGCGAGCGGCTCGTCGAACAGCAGAATCGCCGGATCGTTGGCCAGCGCCCGGGCGAGCGCGACCCGCTGGCGCATGCCCCCGGAAAGCTCGTGCGGATAGCGGCTCTCGAAGCCCTTGAGATGGACGAGGTCGATGAGCCTGCGGGCGTTGGCCTCGCGCTCGGCGCGCGGGATACCGCGAGCCTCGGGACCGAAGGCGATGTTCTCCAGCACCGTACGCCACGGGAAGAGCGCATACTCCTGGAAAACCATGCCGGTTTGCTTCTGCCCGTCCGCCGCCCGGAGGATCTCCACGGTTCCGCCGGCCGCCGTCTCCAGCCCGGCGATGATCTGCAGCAGGGTCGATTTGCCGCAACCCGACGGCCCGACCAGAACGAGGAATTCTCCCTGCGAGACCTCGAGGTCGATGCCGGCGAGCGCCACGACCTCCTCGTTGGTCCGCTCGATGCGCCAGACCTTGCGGACGTCCTTAAGGCGCAGGATGACCGCCATGGTTTTGCTCCGGGCGCGGGCGCGCGGCCGCCCGCAGCGCCGCGTCGACGATGTGCTGGTAGCCGGTGCAGCGGCAGAGATTGCCGCTCAGCCGCTCGCGGATCTCCTCTTCCGAAGGCGCCGGGTTCTCGCGCAGGAGCTCGTCGACTGTCAGGAGAAAGCCCGGCGTGCAGTAGCCGCACTGAAATGCGGCCGCCTCCAGGAAGGCCCGCTGGACCGGGTGCAGCCCGCCGGGATCTTCCGGCCCTCCCGCCAGCCCTTCCACGGTGGTGACCGATCGCCCGTCGGCCTGCACCGCGAGCACGAGGCAGGAGCGGACGGTCTTGCCGTCCAGGAGCACCGTGCAGCTGCCGCAAACTCCCTGCTCGCAGCCGAGGTGTGTCCCGGTCAGCCCGAGCCGGTCGCGCAGAAAGTCCGCCAGTGAAAGCCGCGGCTCGACCGCCTCCCTGTAGCGCCTGCCGTTGGCGACGATCTCTATGGTCCGTACGGGTCTCATGGAGCGCCACCCTCCGCCCGCTCCAGCGCGCGCCCGAGAGCTCTCGCGGTGAGCACGCTCGCCACCCGCCGCCGGTACGCGCTCGAAGCGTGAATATCCGAGGGCGGATCGATGGCGGCATCGACCAGGGCCGCCGCCTCGCGGATCTGCGCCGGACCCGGCCGCCCGCCGGCGAGCGCGGACTCCACGGCGCGGGCGCGCACCGGGACCGGCGCAACGCCGAAAAGCGCAACGCACGCGCGGGCAATCCTGCCGGCGCCGTCGAGCTCGACCACCGTCACCACGCCGGCGATGGCGAAGTCGCCGCGGCGCCGGGCGATCTCCTCGACGGCGCCGGCGCTCCGCGGCCCCAGGGCCGGGAAACGAATGCGGAGCAGGATCTCTTCGGGCCGGAGCACCGTGGTCAGATAGTCGACGAAAAAGTCGTGCGCCGGCACCGTCCGCGAAGCGCCGTTGCGGGCGATCTCGAGCTCGGCGTCGAGCGCCAGCGCAACGGCCGGAAGCTCCGCCGCCGGATCCGCGTGCGCCAGGCTGCCGCCGATCGTGCCGCGATGACGGATCGCCGCATGGCCGATGTGGCGGATCGCCTCCGGGAGCACCGGACACTTCTCCCGCACGACGGCTGAGCGCTCCACCGCGCTCTGCCGCGTTGCCGCTCCGACCACCAGCCCGCCGGGGACTTCGGCGATGCCGTCGAGGCCGGGAACGCCGTTGAGATCAACGAGCAGCGCCGGCCGCAGGAGGCGCAGGTTGAGCATCGGGACCAGGCTCTGCCCGCCGGCGATCAGCTTCGCGCCGCGAGGGTTCCTCCCGAGGGCCTCGAGCGCCTCGTCCAGGCTTTTCGCCGGGAGATAGTCGAAAGGGGCGGGTTTCACTTCGCGCCCTCCGCGTCGGCGAGAATCTGGAGGACCCGCTCCGGGTGAAGCGGGATCTCGTTCACGCGCGCCCTTTTGCCCCCGAGCGCGTCCGCCAGGGCATTGGCGATCGCCGCCGGCGGCGCAATGGCGCCACCCTCGCCCAGCCCTTTCACTCCCAGCGGGTTGAGCGAGGAGGGCGAATCGAGGTGCACGATCTTGATCCGCGGAATCTCGGCCGCCGAGGGCAGCAGGTAGTGCATGAAGCTCGGATTCAAGGGCTGCCCCTCGCCGTCGTAGACGATCTCCTCGTAGAGCGCCGCCCCGATTCCCTGCGCCACCCCGCCGTGGATCTGGCCGGCGACGAACAGCGGGTTGATCAGCTTGCCCGCGTCGTGGGCGACCGCGTAGTCGAGCAGCCGGATCTCCCCCGTCTCGGTGTCGACCTCCACCACCGCCACGTGCGCGGCGTTCGCCCAGGTAACCGTCGGCGGAACGTAATAGAAAGTCTCCTCGAGCCCCGGCTCCAGCCCGGCGGGCATGTTCGAAGCCCATCCCGGAAGCGCGGCGCGCGCCAGATCGGCGAAGGTCACCGCGCGGCCCGGCGCCTCGCGGACGAACACCTTCCCGCCGCCGAACCGGAGGTCGTCGGGGCGGGCCTCGAGGAGATGCGCCGCGAGCCGGCGGGTTTTTTCCTGGAGGCGCGCCGAGGCCTCGTAGATGGCCGAGCCTGCCGCCACCGAGCTGCGGCTGGCGAAGGCGCCGCAACCGAACGGAATCGCCGCCGTGTCTCCTTCGATGACGACGACGTCGTCGGGCGTCACACCCCACAGATCGGCCGCGATCTGCGCGAAGACGGTCTCGTGACCCTGGCCGTGGGCGGTGGCTCCGGTCGCGACGATCAGCCGGCCGCCGGCATCGATGCGCACGCGCGCGCCTTCGAACGAGCCGACGCCGGTTCCCTCCACGTAGCAGCCGATGCCGACGCCGATGCGGCGGCCGTTGCGGCCCGGCTCGTCCCGGCGTCTTTTCCAGCCTTCGTAGTCGGCGGCGGCCAGGGCGCGGGCGAGGGTTTCGGGGAAGTCGCCGCTGTCGTAGCAGATCGGCCGGCCGTCGCGATAGAGCATGCCGGCCAGGTAGGGCATCTCTTCCGGCCGGACGAAGTTGCGGCGGCGTGCTTCGGCCGGGTCGAGCCCCAGCTCGCCGGCGATGAGGTCGATCGAGCGCTCCATGACGAAAACCGCCTCGGGCCGGCCCGCACCCCGGTAGGGAGCGTTGGGCACCTTGTTGGTGGAAACGCAGGTGCCGCTCACCGAGAAGTTCGGAATCCTGTACGGCCCCTGGAGGTGCGCCGCCGTATTGTACGCGTCGGTCAGGCCCATCGGATTGTAGGCGCCGTTGTCGAGCACGAAGCGGTCGCGCAGGGCCAGGATGCGCCCGTCGAGGTCGAAGCCGAGCTCGACCCAGTGGACCTGGTCGCGCGCGTGCGCCGTCGCGACGAAATGCTCGCGCCGGTCCTCGATCCACTTCACCGGACGGCGGAGGCACAACGACAGATACGGAATCAGGACTTCTTCGGGATAGACGAAAACCTTGGGGCCGAAGCCGCCGCCCACATCGGGGGCGATCACGCGCACCAGTGCTTCCGGGAGACCGAGCTGAGCGGCGATCTGGCGCCGCACCAGGTGCGGCATCTGCGTCGACGACCAGACCGTGAGCACGCCGGTCTTCGGCTCGGCCCAGGCCACCACGCCGCGCCCCTCCAGGGGCGCCGCGCAGTAGCGGTGGTGGCGAAAGCGCTCCGCGAGCCGCCGCGGCGCGGTGCGCAGAGCGCCTTCGACGTCCCCCTTGGTCACGGTGAAGCTGAAAACGATGTTGTCGGGAGCGCCGTCATGGACCAGCGCCGCTCCCGGGCGCAGAGCCTCTTCGGGGTCGGCCAGCACCGGGAGGGGATCGTAGTCGACCCGGATGAGGTCGGCGGCGTCTTCGGCGAGGTGGCGATCCTCGGCTACGACGACGGCCAGGGGCTCACCGACGTAATGGACCTTTTCGCGGGCGAGCGCCTCCGGCCGCGGGCCGCGCAGGAGCGGCTTCACTCCCTCGAGCCACGCCGCGGGATGGATCTCGAAGCTTTCCGGAAACGGCGCAATGCGACCCGCGATCTCGGCGCCGGTCCAGACTCCCAGCACGCCTTCCAGAGAGCGCGCTTCGCTCGCATCGACGCGGATGCGGGCGTGAGCGTGCAGGCTGCGCGCCAGGGCGGCGTGGGCCATCGACGGCAGCCGGATATCGGCGACGTAGGTTCCGCGCCCCGTGAGGAAGCGGCTGGTTTTATCCGGCGTGAGACCGCGCCCGATGAATCCCGAAGAAGGTTCCTGCATGGAGCCGAGTGCTACCGGACGGTTGCCGGACCAGGCCGCCCTCCCGGATTTTTTCAAGAGCCCGGCCGCCGCGCAGGCCGGGAAGCGGCCGCGCCGACCGGTTCCGCGCCGGCCCAGCCGTGCGCGGTGATGTCGAGCATGACGCCGTCCGGGCCCTTGTACTTTTCCTCGAAGAAGCTCGTGGCCGCGCCCTCCGGGCGGCTCTCGCGGTACTCTGCGCCCGCGGCCAGCAGGCGGCGGCGGGTCTCTTCGGCATCCTCCACCCAGAAGCCGAAATGGTGCAGCCCGAAGACCGGTCCGAGGCCGTCGTGCCGGTCCGCCGCTTCGGCCGTCTTGAACCGGAGCACCGCGAGATTGACGGTCCCGTCGCTCAGATAGATTCCGCGGGCGAGCGGGGAGTCGGTTCTCCCGACCTCGACCATCTCGAAGACGCGCTTGTAGAACTCCGCGGTTTTTTCCGGATCGGGGGTATGGAGCGCGATGTGACGCAACTTGGGCATCGCCGCCTCCTTTCTCTGCCACGGCGTTTCTCCCGCGCCTGATACCGGGCGGCAAGACAATACTGCCAACCGAAGGCGCCGGTCAAGCAACGCGGCCGAGGGAAAAGGCGCCCGACGGATGCCTCTCATCCGGCGCCGCCGGTCGAAAGGGGCCGAACGGAGATCAGATCCGAGCGCGTCATCGTCACGTTGTGCCGGTAGCCGAAGCTGGTAAAGAGCGAGAAGGCCTGCAGCACTTCCTTCTCGTCCTTCTGTGCGGTGCAGTCCATCGGCACGTAGACGCGGTAGTCGCGAACGCTGAATCCCATCACCGCCGACTGCACGCAGTTGCGCGTCGAGATGCCGGTGACGACCACCTGTCCTTCCCCGGGGCGCAGCCCCATGCGCGAGAGCAGCTCGTCCATTCCCGTGCGATAGAAGCAGTCGTGCGTCCGTTTGACGATCAGCGGCTCGTCCGGCGCGGGCTTGAGCTCGTCGATCAGCTCCGCCCCCCAGCTCCCCTCGAGCTTGCGCACGACGTTGTTGAACACGGTGAACTCCAGCGCGTCGGGGGAGCGGACCGACTGCGTGTGCGCGACGCGTCCGCCCGCGGCCCGGACGCGCTCGCGCAGTCCTGCGATTTTCGGGATGATCTTTCGGACCGGCTCTCCGATGAAGAGCGCGCCCGCGGGATGCGCGTTCTCGTTCTCCATGTCGACGATGAGCAGGAGCGTGCGCGCCGCGTCCAGCTGGACCGGGCGCGCTTCGGGATAATCAAGCTCGATCAGCATGGCGGCAACCTCCGGGAGCGCAGATCTTCAGGTCTCCTTGCGCCTGGCGGCGAACGTACCGGTGTCGATCAGCGCCCGCCGGTGCGTGCCCGCGCCGATCTTCACCCCGCCATCGTTCTCGGCGGAAACCGCAAACCGGAGACGGTTTCCGCTGGCTTCCAGCAACTGCGCCGTCACGGTGACGCGCCGGCCGATCCGCGTCGGAGCGAAATGCTTGACGTCGACGTGAATCCCGACGGTTTGCTCGTTCGCCTCGAGGTAGGGGGCGACCAGGCGGACGCAGGTGGCTTCCATGAGACCGATCATCGCGGGCGTGGAAAGGACATCGACGGAGAGTTGCCGGGCTCTCATCTCGACCGTCGTCTCGTAGGTTTCCCGGTGCTCGATCCCGGGCGCCAGGCCGGCTTTCACAGTCGAACTCCTCGAGCCGCTCTAGCGCGGCGTCAGCACCAGGAGCTTTTTACGGGCGTCGAGGGAGATGTGGAAGCGGCTCAGGAAATCCAGCCCCAAAAGCCCCTCGATTCGCGGATTCGGATGAAAGTCGTGAATCGACACCAGCAGGTCCCGAACCTCGGCATCGCCGATCTTGAGCGAGCTCAACCGGGCGACGGGCCGCGTGACCGGCCCCGCCACGGAGTAGCCGGTCATCATGCCGACGTTGTGAAGCGCAAGCTGTCTGGCGATCCGGCTCGAGATCATCGTCCCGGTCGCCCCCGTATCGAGAATCAGATAGGCGGAGACGCTGTTGTTCAGCGTCGCCTGCACGAGCACCGAGCTTGCGGTCGTCATGACCGGAACGACGAACGAACCCGGCGCCGGGGCGTTCGCAGACGTCGGCGGCGGGCCGATCACGATCGGCTCGACGGGCAGCGACCTGAAGAACTGCTCCGTTTTCGACGCTTCGGCGCTGCCCGCTTTGATCCACCCCGTCTCGCCGGCCTTGCTCCGCACCAGAAACCAGCGAACCCCGCCGGCGCCCAGCGTCTCGGCCACCGGGGCCAGCGATTCGGCTTTACCGATCGACGCGACGACCTCGGAATTTTCGTCGGGAGCGGCGAAGAGGCGGATTTCCCCCGCTTTTTCCTGCGGCCGGGCCGGCGTCGCGCCGGCGGCCGCAAAAAGACAGGCGGTGAGCAGGACAGCTCCGTACGGCCGCTTCAGTCGGGGGGAGGATCTTCGGGCCACCGTTCGCAAGACCGGCGTAGGATAATCCGCCGGCGCTTTGGCGTCAACGAAAGAAAGAAGGATGGTTCAAACCGTTCAAGCCGTTCAATCGCTTCGCTTGTTCAAGCCGAAAGACCGCGTTCGGCGATCGTTTCCGCCGCACGCCGGACGACCGCGGCCGCGGTTACTCGAGCGACTTGATGAAGCCGCTTCGGTCGAGCTCTCGAAGGATGCTGTCGTCGTAGAATTTTTTCGGGTCCTGTCCCTTGGCCCTGGGGTTCACCTGGGAGAGCTCTTCGAGAACGGCGCGAAACGCTTCCGGGCTCGGGTAGGGCACCCGCTTGAGGTACCTGGCAATGGAGATCTCGTAGGTGCCTTCCAGGATCTCCTTGTCGTTCGTCCTCAGGTATTTCGCCATCACCCCGAGGGTGAAGGGCCTGTCCTTCTTGATTCGCGCAATCGCCTCGACGATCGCCTTGACGTAGCTCACAGCCAGCTCGCGGCGCTGCTGCAGGAGGGCGCGGCGGGTCGTGATGCCGGTGGAGGCGTACGGCATGCCCAGGGAGGCGATGTCGAGCATTTCCCTGTAGCCTTCGCGGCGCGCCTGGAGGATGGACGGGTAGGTCAGGATCGCTGCCTGGATCCGGCCGCCGCGCATCGCGCTCAGGATGGAAGCGACGGCGCCGATCTGAACGATCGACACGTCCCTGACCGGCTCCAGGCCGTAGTGCTGAATCGCCATCCGTGCGCCCGTGTCGATGGAGGTTCCGAACCGGCTGATGCCGACCGATTTCCCCTTGAGGTCTTCCGGCTTCTGGACGGAGGAAGGGTTGACGACCAGGCTCGCCACCAGCCGCTCGACCGTCGTGCCGAGAGCGACCACGTCGGCGCCGCCCAGCGCCGCCGAGGCGGTCGTGCTGCCGGCGATGGCGAGGAACTCCAGCTCGCCCGCGATCAGCGCGTTCATGCCTTCGTTGCCGCTCGGCATGGAGATCAGATCGAAATCGAGGCCGTATTTCTTGAAGTAGCCCCCTTCGCGAGCCGCCCAGAGCGGCGTCATGTTTCCGGAGATCGACGTATAGCCGGCCCGGAGCCGCCTTGGCTCCTGGGCCGCCGCCGGACCGAAGGTCGCACCGACAATGAGACAGAGCCCGAGAAACGATCGCAGCAACGTTCCCATCTTGACCTCTCTCACCCGGGGATTCCCGCCGCCGTCCGGACGCCGCCCGGCCGCGCCTTCCGGCCCGGCAGCGAAGCGACGGCCGGCTCATTGTTGCCACGAAACCGCGTTCCCGTCCAGCGAATTGACTTGCGGTCAAGCGCTTCGTAAGCTTTGACGATGAGCGCGGCGAAGCTCGGTTCGATGGCGCTCGCCGGTCTGCTTGCCTCCTGCGCCGGCTATCACGCCGCCGGCCTGGTTCAGTCCGGTCGCCGGGCGCTCCTGATCAGCGACTCCGACAGCGCGCTTTCGTATTTTCAACAGGCGGCGCTGATCGATCCGGGCTACATCTTCGAGTACGAGCTTTTTCGCGAAGGGGTGTGGACGTACGTCGGCCGCGCCCAGTACAAGAGCGGCAAGCTGGCCGAAGCCCGGGAGTCGCTCGAGCGGGCCCTTTCCGTTTACCCCGACGACCATCTTGCCCGGCTCTACCTCGGTCTCACGCGAGCCCGTGCAGGGGAGGTCTCGGCGGCAATCGGGATGATCGAGCGGGCGCTGCGGGACCTGCATGCCTGGCTCGAATACACGACTTACAGCAATCCCTTCGAAGACTATTGGGATCCGTTCCGCGAGATTCGCTCCGAGATCGAACGCAACCTCATGGCGATCAGCGGCAAGGACGTCGATCCTGAAAAACTCGTCGCCAACGCGGAATGGATCGGCCGCACGATCGAAGACGAAGTCGACCGGGTCCGCGACGACAGAAGACGGAGACTGCGGGACCGAAGATTTCCCGGATCGCGCGTGTTCCTCGAGGGCAGAATCGGATTCTAGCCCCCGGACGTCCGCCGTGCCGGCGCTGAGTCGGGGCCGGACGTGCCAAAACCTACACAGCCTGTGACATCTTTTACGCTTCCCCGCCCGCGCCGGCGACCGGCAGAGATGCGTAAACAGGCGTGAGATCTCATGTCGGTTCCCGGCATGGCGGTGGCACGGGCATTGCGTAAGAAGCGGGTGGCGTTCGCCAAGAAACATGCCACGGCGGCGCCGATCCCTTCACAGGAGAGGAAGCTCGAAGATGGCGGAACAACAAGCGTCCGGCGAATCGCGGCCATTCGAGTGCAATTACTGCGGCCAGGCCTTCGGCTCCGAGGACCAGTTGCGGCAGCATCAAGTGGACTGCTTCGACGAGGATTCCGAAGCCGAGATCTGAGCTCGCCGCAGGCGCAGTCGTCCAGCGCAGCCGACAGTATCTGCAGGTCTTCCCCGGCGACACTTTCCCGGGTTCCACGGCACCGGCCGATGGCGTCTAGGTTTCGGTGAAGACCTCGATGCCCTCGTCGCGGCGCTCCACCCCGATGGTCGCGTAGCGCGCGCGCCGATGAATGATCAGGTCGACGGATCCCTTGCTGCCGATCTTGAGGTTCCTGATCCAGATTTCGTCGAGGAACTCCGGCAGCATCGGACGGACGAAGGTCACGCGGGAGGCGGCAGCGTTGATGCGCAACCCCAGGACGGCCTGCAGCAGCATGAACACGGCCCCGGCGGCCCAGGCTTGCGGCGAACAGGCGACCGGATAGGGAACCGGCCCTTCGCCTTCGCGCCGCTGAAACCCGCAGAACAGCTCGGGCAGGCGATACTCGACGAACAGGCTCGCGTCGAAGAGGGCGTTGAGGATCGCCGAAGCCTGCTCTTTGTATCCGTAGCGCGCCAGTCCCGCAGCGATCAGCGCGTTGTCATGCGGCCAGACGGAGCCGTTGTGATACGACATCGGGTTGTAGCGGGCCTCGGAAACCGCAAGGGTGCGCACACCCCACCCGGAAAAGAAGCTTTCACCCATCAGCACCCCGGCCACCCGCGCGGCTTCCCTGACGCCGGCGATTCCCGAGTACAGGCAATGGCCCGCGTTGGAAGCGCGGACTCGACACGGCCGCTTGGCGCCGTCGAGAGCCAGGGCGTAGGTGGAAAGATCCTCGCACCAGAACGAGCGCCCGAAAGCCTCCTTGAGCCGTTCGGCTTTTTCCGCCAGCGCCGACTCTCTCTTCCGGTCGCCGAGAGCCGCCGCGATCGCCGCTCCCGCGAGGCGCGCGGCGTAGGCATAGCCCTGAACCTCGCATAGCGCCACGGGGCCGCTGGCGAGGGAACCGTCCTCGTGGAAGACCGAGTCCCACGAGTCCTTCCAGCCCTGGTGCACCAGCCCTCGGGTGGAGCGGCGCGAGTATTCGATGAAGCCGTCGCCGTCGCCGTCGCCGTACTCGTCCAGCCAGCGCAGCGCGAGGTCGATTTTCGGCCAGATCGTCCGGATGAAGCCCAGGTCGTTCGTGTAATCCAGGTAAGCGCCCGCGAGAACGACGAAGAGGGGCGTGGCGTCGACCGAGCCGTAGTAGCGATCGAAGGGGATTTCCCTGAGAGCGGCCATCTCGCCCTTGCGCATCTCGTGGAGGATCTTGCCGGGCTCGGCGTCCCGGTCGGGGTCGTCCTTTTCGGCCTGCAGCGAGGCGAGGTAGGCGAGCACGCCGCGGGCGACTTCGCTGTTGACCCAGAGATATTCGAGCGCGGTGATGATGCCGTCGCGGCCGAAGGGGGTGCTGAACCAGGGCACGCCGGCGTAGGGATAAACGCCCAGCGGCGTCGGCGTGAGCATCATGTGGAGATCGGACGACGAGCGTGCGATCCACGCGTTGAATCTCGGGCTGGAGGTCTCGATCACGCAACTGCGGGCCTTGAGCTCGCGGAGCGCGGTCTCCGCGTCGGCGCGCGCCCGGTGGTAGTCGTTGCGCGAGCGCTCGACGCCGTTGGTCTCGAAGGAGTAGCACAGGCAGAACTCCTTTTCTTCCTTGGGCTTCAGCGCCTGGACGAAACGCGCCTGCGACATGTCGAGCAGGTCGGGCGCGGGGGAGCAGCGGATGCGGGTGCGGCGGAGCACCTGATCGAGCCCTTTGTAGGAAAAACAGATCTCCTCCTGGCGCTCCAGCTCGGCGCGCCGGTAGGCGCCCTTGTGCGGCCGCGTCATGCCGCGAACCTCGAACAGATCGGCGAAATCCGCGCCGAACTCCACCGAAAACTGCACCTCGACCGGCGCCAGGCCGTAGTTGATCAGCCTGATCAGCTCGTAGCACGCGGATTGCCGCAGCAGCTTGGTGCGCGTGATGTGCAGCGTGCCGCGCGGCAGAACGAGGCGTTGGCGTTGATAGACGTCGGGGTTGGTGAGATTGACGACGAAGAGCAGGTTGTCTTCCTTGATCGTGGAGTTCAGCAGGAAGGGGCGGGCGCCGTTGAGCTTGAAAAGCAGGCGTGAAAGGAACCGCGTCCCCTCGTGGTAGAGCCCTTCGTGGCTCGGCCCGGACCACTGGATGTCGCCGTGGAGATCGAACACGGCGAACGAATCGCCGTCTTTCAGGACCCGTGTGGCGTCGGTTCTGGAGTCGGTCGCAACGATGTAGAAGGCGTCTTGGGTTCGCACCATCGGTTCCATGGAAGGATTCGACATCTCAGGTTGGCACGGGACATCGAGGTTTATTTTAAATCTTATCCGGAAATCATCAACGGCGACCGGACCGCAGAAACATCCCAGGACGTCGTCGGCTCGACGCGGCCGCGGGCGCGGCAAGGAGTCGCCGCCGGTCAGCGCTGCGGGAGGGCCCCGGGAGGCGTGCCGCGCGGGCCCAGGGCGGCTTCGATCCGGCGCGCGAGCTCTTCCGGCAGCCGATCGCGGTTCGCGCGAGTGACCTCGACGAGCTCGACGTCGCGTCGGCGCCTGATACGGTCGACGAAGCCGTCCCCCTTTCTCGCGATCGTCGCCAGGATGTTCGCCGGCCCCTCCAGGAGCTCCGTGATGCGCCTCCTGAACCGGCTCGACAGCAGCTCCATCTTGCCGATCTCGTCGATCACGTAAAGGTCCGCGGGGCTGCGGGCGGGGTCGAGGCAACGGTCGGCGAGCCGCTCGAGCTCCTCCAGGTGCACCGAATATCTGCCCACGACCGGCGGTCGGGAGCCCAGAGTCGCGAGAATTCCCTCCTGGCCGTCCAGAGTGACGATCCGAAAACCGGTTCTGCGCCCTCCTTCCCTGGTCTCGCCGGTGTAGAAACCCGCCAGGGCGAGGCCTTCCAGCCGCTGGACGACGGCGCGAATCACCGTGGTCTTGCCCACGCCCGGGTTTCCGGTGAGAAGCCATCGAAGCGGCGGTTTTTCGTTCCCCATGGCCTTGCTGCGTCTCGAGTTGGGCGCGCTCTCCCCATCTTGCCGTCTCCGCCGCCGCCCGACAACCCGCGAACGGAGCCTTGCTGCCGCGACCGCTTGGCGGTACAAGGGTTGCGGAGGAGCCGCTCGCGTGGATGCTTCTTCTGAGCCGCAGCTTCGCCTGGCACGGCCGGGCGAGGCAGCCGCGATCGCCGTGCTGTCGCGGGACCTGATCGAGCACGGACTGCGCTGGCGCTGGACGCCGGAGCGGGTGGCCGCGAGCATCCGCGCGCCGAATGCCAACGTGGTGGTCGCTTGCGCGGGCGGCCGGATCGTCGGATTCGCGATCATGCGCTACGGCGACGACACCGCCCACCTCGACCTTCTCGCCGTGGCGCCGGGGCATCGGCGGGCGGGTCTCGGCCGGAGGCTCGTCCGCTGGCTCGAGCAGTGCGCCGTGACCGCCGGAATCGTGAGCGTGGCGCTGGAAGTGCGCGCGGGCAACCGGAGCGCGCAGCGTTTCTACCGGCGGATGGGCTATCGGCCGCTGGCGCGGATTGCGGGCTACTACCAGGGAAAAGAAGCCGCTCTGCGCATGGGCCGGGATCTGCTTTGCCGGTTTCCGCACCGCTGCTCCCGCCTCCCCGCGTTCGGAGCCGTCGGCCTCGCTCCGCGGCGCTGGCCCGGGAGCGGTTGAACGGCTGCAGGCCGCCCGCTACGCGAGCAGGGCGGCGGCGAGGCCCGACAGAATGATCCCGTCGAACGTTCCGGCGCCGCCGATGCTCGCGGTCACGGGAGCGATCCTTACGATCTCTTTGAGATGCATCAGGTCGGCGCCGATCAGCGGTCCGAGCACGCCGGCGACGAAAGCCACCGGCGGCGCGAAATCGGGGATCAGGACGAGACTCAGGCTCGCGGCGACCAGCGGCGGAAGGAGCGCGGGGATGGTGATGCCGAGCCGCGGCACCGGGCGGGCGAGGCTATAGCAAACCGCGACGTCGGCGAGCGTCACGGCGGCGAGGATCGTGAGATCGCCGGCTCCCCGCTGAGCGACCAGCAGGCATTCGTAGATCGCCAGGAGCGACGGGATCACGCAGCCGCCGACGTTGACGGCGAGCGTCATGTAGCGGCGGCGGCGCAGCGGCAGCGAGAAGAGTCGGCTGAACCCGAACATCACGAACGGGTCGACGAGGATCTCTTCGTCCCGGTGGAAGCGTTTGATCGGAATGTTGACGCCGCTCCCGAGGATGACCCCGAGCAGAATGGCCAGGGCTGCTCCCGGGCTGAGCCCGAGCTTGGTCAGCGCGGCGAGCATGAACTGCGCGAAGAAAAACGGGACGAGGAGCAGCAGGAGGAGAACCAGGGCCAGCGCCAGGCATCCGGGATAGATCATCGAATCGAAAGGGGGTTTGAGCCCGAAACGCAGCCCGCGGTTGCTCGACGGCGCGCCTTTACCGGCGATGCGCCGCTTCGATGACCTCGAGCCGGCGTTTTTGCGCGCGCGGCGTCAGGCGACTGCCGGCATTTGCGAGGTTACACCGTTTCGCCTCAGGGCCGCTTCGTAGCGGGCGCGGATCTCGGGATCCTCGAGCGCGTATTCGATCAGGTTGCCTCCTTCCTCGACGGAGATGAATACGTCGTCGTCAGCCCGCTGCTGGGCGACCTTGAAACCGAGAGGATACAGCCGGCTGCCGTAGCGAACCGCCAGGTGGCGCGCCGGCTCCTTGCCGGTGTTGAAGTGCTGGTGAAACCAGTTCGCCGGCGGACAGTAGACGCTTCCCTCGCGCCATCGGAGCTCGACCACTTTGTCCCCGTGCCCGCTCCGGTAGGGCCGGATTCCGAGCTCCTTGGACCACAACAGCACGTACCCTTCGGACTGCAGCCCCACGATGATCGCGCCGGGGCCGTGGTAATGCGCCTTGTGGTACCGGCCGACCGGCCATTCGCCCAGGTGGCCGATCAGGGCGTTGCCCGACATCTCGAACTGGCTCAGCCGCAGTCCGGAGCCCTTGGCTTCGAGCGCTTCGAGGGCGGCCGATTTGACGTCGGCGATGAAGTTCGTCTCCCAGATGTTGATCAGGCCATAAGGGTAGCGCTTCTTCCCGACCGTGAAATAATCTTCCTCGCCGAGGTAACGGTCGGAAAAGGCGTAAGGGCAATTGAAGATGAAATCGACGTTGCGGTAGATGTCGAAGATCAACGGGGCGTTGGTCACCGCCAGAAACCGGACCGGCTCGCGGCCGCCGTTCAGCATCCGGTGCGAGCTGTTCAGCGGAGGCGCAAACAGGCTCCAGGGGCCCCACTCGAAGGTCCGCTTGCGGCCGCGATCGTCCAGGACTTCGGTGGCGCCGTTTCCCTGAAGAATGCAGACGACCTTTTCGTAGAGGTGGCGTTCGGGCTTCAACGCGCCGCCCGGCGGGATCTCGGCGATGTACATCGCCGTGATTCCCTGCATCCCGCGGAGCTGGACGAAGGCGGCGTTCCCGCCGATGCGGCTCCAGGGCGCGACCGCGAGGTCGCGGACATCCTCGACGCCGAATCCTTCATGGATCGGGATCCCCTGGTCCCTGATCCAGCGGACGTAGGCGGTTTTCTCGTACAGTGAAGGGCCCTTCATGAACGTTCTCCGTGATTCGCCGCGGCGCGCGAGCCGGCCGCGGGGTTCGGCCGAAGACCAGCCCTTGTTAACACCGGCCGCCGTGTGCGTCAACTCGCCCGGGGCGCTCCGACGCGCTGCGGCGGCTAGAATCGGCGCAGCGCGCCGGCGATCGCTTCCGCGACGCGCGCCATGAAGTCGAGGTCCAGGGTTTCGAGCGTGTCGCTGGCGGCGTGATAGTGGGGGTTGCGGTAAAACGAGGTGTCCGTGACGAGCAACGCGGGATAGCCGAGGTCCCAGAAAGGCGAATGGTCGCTCAGGCGCACCGCCGGAAGCAGCCCGCCGGTTCCGGGAACCGAGAGGGTCTCCACCGGGAGGCCTCGAATCCGGCGCATTTCCCGCGCGACCTTGCGCAGCAATCCGGCCGAGCTCCAGTTCGCCACCAGCCCGATGAAATCGCCCCGGTCGGGATAGAACCAGCTCAGGCCCGGCGGATACTTCTGGCTGCCCGCCCGCGAGTCGGTGTAGCCCACCATCTCCAGCGAGATCATCGCGTCGACCTTGACCCCCGCCCGCTTGAGGCGCCGCGCCATGTGGGTGCTGCCGATCATGTTCAGCTCCTCGAGGTTGAACGCGCAGAAGAGCAGCTCGGGTCCTCCGGCCTCCCGCCCGAGGACGCGCGCGACCTCAAGGAGCACGGCGACGCCGCTGGCGTTGTCGTCGGCGCCCGGCGTTCCTTCGACCGTGTCGAAATGCGCGCCGACGATGACCAGCGGAGACCCCGGGCGCCCCTCGCGGCGGCCGATCACGTTGCGGAAGCTCCGGCCCCGGTAGGAGAAGAAATCGCTCTCGACGCGCAGCCCGCAGGCTTTCAGCTCGGACTCGATGAAATCTTCCACCGCGCGCAGGTGGCGCTCGGCGCGAAACAGGTTGCGCTCGCCGATCACCGCGCGCAAGGTCCTGAGCAGCTGTCGGGAATCGACTCTGATTTGCACGGCCAGCGCGGGCGGACCTCGATCGATCGGTTTCCGGAAACCGGTCCAATCTATCCGATCGCCCGGCGATGAGAAAGACCGGCGCCCGCTCAACCTCTGTTTTGCGGGCCCGCTCGGCGGATCGCGACGAGAATGGCGATGCGGCCCTCGGCGCGGGTCTTTTCCCGCACGGCGTCCCAGCTTTCGGGCTCGCCGCGGATCTGGCGATGCCAGTCCATGACGAGCTCCATGGCCTGCGGGTGCTCGACGATCTCGGCCTCGCCGTCGATCTGGATGTAATTCGAGCCGTGGAACTTTTCGCCGAAGACCAGCAGCGAGACCTGAGGATTGCGCCGGATGTTCTTGACCTTGTAGGTCGACCGGCGCGCGGTGATGAGGATGCGGCCGTCGCGCGCGATCGCCGGCGAGACGAGGGTCATCTGCAGCGAGCCGTCGCGCCGTCGCGCCACGAGCACGCCGTGATGGTTAACCTTCAGGAAATCCTGCGCAGCGATGATATCCATAAGACCTCCCGTCGGGTTTGGACCGAATCTAGCGGAGCTGAAGCAGGGAGGGAAGGGCGGCGCCGGTTTCGATTCTTCGACCGGGGGGCGAAGTCCTGGTCGATCGCTGCCTGGAGAGCCACGGCCCCGGCGACGATGACCCGGCGGCCGAAGGTCTCAGGGCGCCGGGTGCGCTTCGGCGATCCTGACGCGCGCCTTCAACGGCAGGTGATCGGAGGCGATGCGGGCGAGGGGCGAGTCGAAGATCGAGAGATCGAGCAGCGCGGACGACGGGCAGACCCAGATCCGGTCGAGCGGGAGGATCGGAAAGCGGGCGGGAAAGGTGCAGAGGGGGCTCGTCTTCCCCAGTCGGGCGTGAAGCCAGCGGAGCGAGCGACCGATCGGCAGCCACTCGTTGAAGTCGCTCAACAGCACGACGGTCCGGGCGCGCTCGCGGGAGAGCGCCGCCAGGAGCTTTTGCACCTGGCAGCGCCGCTCGGCCGGGTTGAGGCCGAGGTGCGTGACGACGAAACGCACCGGCTCGCCGCCGATCTCGAGGTCGGCGTCGATGGCGCCGCGCGGCTCCCGCCCCGGAACGCTCAGGTCGATTCGCTGGAAGCTCAACACCCTGTGCTTCGTGAGCAGGGCGTTGCCGTAGTGGCCGTTGCGCCGCTCGACCGAAGGTCCCGGGATCGCCTGGAGGCCGGTGGCTTCCGCGAGGTAGTTCATCTGGTGCAGTTCGTTCCGTCCGTTGTGCTCGGAGTGGACCTCCTGCAAGCCGACGACTTCCGCGCCACTCTGCCGGATCACCTCGGCGATGCGCGCGGGATCGCGACGGCGGTCCCGGCCGACGCATTCGTGGATGTTATACGAAAGCACCGGCAGCGGCATGAGATCGTCCGGCCGCCGATCAGGCCGCCCGGCGCTCCTCCCGAGTTGGCCCGTTCGCCGCCCCGCGCACGCCGGGAGCGTACTTGACCTCGAACCAGCGCCGCAGGGATCTGACCGAGCCGAGCAGGAGCGCGACGACGGCGACAAGCAGAAGCAGGGTCCCTTCGTTCGGTTCCCGCAGCATGAGCTCCAGCTCCCGGCCGAAGAACGTCAGACCCAGGATGCCCGGGGCCATGCCGAGCGCGGTGCCGAGGATAAAGTGCCGAAACGGGACGCGAACGGCGCCGGCGGCGAGATTGACCAGAGAGTAGGGAGCGAGAGGAACCAGCCGGATGGCGGCGACCGCGAGAACGCCGTGGCGCGCGATCACGCGATTGACCCGGTTCAGGCGGCGCCCGGCGAACCGTGCGACCGTCTTGCGGCCGAGAACGTGTCCGACTCCGTACACGAGCGCGGCGCTCCCGACGCTTCCCGCAAGCGACCATAGCAACGCCGGGGCGAAATCCAGCACGAACGCGGCCGCGACGATCAGGAGCGTCACCGGAACGCCGGCCAGACCTCCGAGCAGGTAGCCTGCGAAGACCCACAGCGGAGCGGCTCCGGTTCCGCGCAGCCACGCTTCCCATTCGAAAACCGCGTCGAGCGCCACCCATTGAACGAGACCCGTCCAGCGCCAGAGCGCCGCTGCGGCCACGAGAGCGGCCAGGAGCGCCGCGCCGCGCATCAAAGCCCCGCGGGGACGGCGCTCCTCGAACGAGACGAATTCGGCGATGAGCTTTTCGGGAGCCACCGGAAGCTCCGGGTCGATGATGGCGGTCTCGGGAATCACCGGCTCCAGCCACTGTGGAACTTCGCCGCCGACGGTCTCGAGGCGGCGGCCGGGCTGGCCGTTCAGCGCCTCGACGGCCCGGATCAGGGATTGCGCGTCGGATCGCGCCCTGCGCAGCCTCTCGACCGGAACCCCCAGGTGCTCGGCGACGAGCCGGTCGCGGAAGTCCGCGATCGCCCGCCGCACCTCTTCCCTGCCGCCGGCCTCGAAAGCGAGGTCGCATTCGGAGTCCAGCCCCATCGAGCGGTTGCTGATGTTCGCGGAGCCGATCCGCACGAAGTCGTCGTCGACGATCATGAGCTTCGAGTGGACCGAAAGGCAGGCCTCGTCCAGACCCGCCACGGTGGGACAGTAGACGCGCAGCCGGCCGTGGCGATCGGCCTCGCGCAGCCGCCTGAGCAGTCGCGCCCGCAGCACGTCCATCGTAGCCGCCTCCAGCCAGCCGTGGCTGGAGCAGGAAACCACGATCACGATTTCCGGTCCGCGCGGGTCCTGCAGCCGTTTCGCCAGCGCCTCGCCGACGGCCGCGGAGCTCAGGTACTGGTTCTCGATGTAGATGAGGCGGCGCGCCGCGGCGATCGCGTCGCGATGGAGCTGCTCGATCTCCCGCGTGCCGCGGGAGCCGAGATAGGGCGGTTCGGTGCGCGCGATCGCGATCTCGATGTCCTGGATGTCGGGAGTTTCTCCGGGCGGCCAACGGTTCGAGGCCGGGGAAGGGGCGCGGAGCCGCTCCCCGGTCGCGCGCAGCCATCGGCTTCGCACCAGCTCGCCGAGCGCCGCGGCGATCTCGCCTTCGACGGCGAGCTGCACGTCGTGGTGCGGCGGCAGCGGCGCGCCGTTGAACTCCGCGCGCCCCGGCTCGACGGGGCGGTGCTCCGGGGTGTCCCAGCGCCCTTTGGCGAGATCGAGCCCGCCGACGAACGCCACCGCGTCGTCGACCACCACGATCTTCTCGTGATGCGATGCGCCGACGGGGTGACTCCCGTCCTGATGGTAATGAACGCGGGGATGGCGCCGCCAGCCGGTGCCGAAGAAGGGAACCGGCTCGCGATCGAGCGCGAAGATCATCGCGAAGTCCCAGACCAGGATGTGCACGTGCAACTGGCGGCGGCGGCCGGCGAGCGAGTTCAGAAAGGCGCCGAGCTCGGCCGCGGCTTCCGCGGGTTTTCCGGACCGGGGCTTCAAGCGGATGCGGCTGTCGAAGTCCCACCCCATCAGCAGGATCGATTCGCGCGCCTGCGCCAGCGTATCGGCGAGGAAGGCGAAGTACGCCGCGCCGTCGATGAGAAACTTGAGCCGCGAGGAGCGGGCGGTCTTCCAGCAGTTTTTTCCCGGTTGAAGGATGCGAGGTCCGCTCACGGGCTGCATTCTAGCGAAACGCTTTCGCGATCACCATAGAGGCGCGTCGGCGATCGATGCGGCCGACGCTTGACGCAGCTTCTCGTTTCATCCTATTTGTGGGCAGAAACCGATCGAGGGAAGGAGAGCCCCATGAAAGACGGATTCAAGGTGATCGACGCGGACCGACACGTGCTGGAGCCGTCCGATCTCTATCAGCGATATCTACCCGAGCGGTTCAGGCACCGCGTGCGCCTCGCGGGGCCAAACCAGACGGTGCGCGAGGTGGACGGCAAGCCGGTCTCGGACTCCGCGCTCCGGCCCGGGCGCGTGATGCAGGACTACGGCTACATCTTTTCCGGGTCCAGGAGCTGGCGCGAGACCTTCGCCGATGCCTACGCCAGCAAGTTCGACCCGGCCTCCAACGTGCGCGACATGGACCGGGAGGGGGTCGACGCGGCGGTTCTTTTTCCGACGATCGGGCTCTACATCATGTGGCGCGACGACATCGACCCCGAGCTCAGCGCCGCGATCTGCCGTGCCTACAACACCTGGCTGGCGGAGTATTGCGACTACGACCGAAAGCGGCTCTACGGCGTCATGCTGATCCCGCTTCAGGACCCCGCGCGGGCGGTCGCGGAGCTGAAGTACGCGCGCGAGAAGCTCGGCCTGGTAGGGATCTTCTGGCGCCCGAACAAGTTCTGCGGCCGCACCTTCACCAGCCCGGACTATTACCCGATCTACGAGACCGCTTCCGATCTCGGCGTGACGATCTGCGTGCACGAGGGCGCGCGCACGGTCCTGCCCCAGGCCGGCTCCGACCGCTACAGCGAGTTCGGCCGCCACGTTGCCTGCCATCCCCTGGAGCAGATGCTCGCGTGCCTGAATTTCTGTGCCGACGGGGTGCTCGAGAAGTTTCCCAGGCTCAAGGTCGCCTACCTCGAATCCGGGTGCGGCTGGGTGCCGTTCTGGCTGGAGCGGATGGACGAGCACTGGGAGCACGAGTCCCACGGGTCTGCCCGGACCACGAAGGAAAAGCCGAGCTATTACTTCAAGCGCCAGTGCCGGGTGAGCTGCGAGGCGGGCGAGGAGCTGGCGCCGGTGTTCGTCGAGCACGTCGGCGACGACTACCTGATGATCGCCACCGACTACCCGCACAGCGATTGCGTGGGCAAGTTTCCGGACAAGACCGTTGGAGCGCTCAGCGGCAACGACAAGCTCTCCAGCGAGGCCCGGCGCAAGATCCTGTGGGACAATCCGACGCAAATGTACGGTCTCGGAGCCTGACGATGGCAAAGTATCACGTGGTTTACTTCGGGAGCAACGATGTTCCGGTGGACCTGATCCGCCCGATCCTCGCGGAAGCGGACGCCGAGATGACGATCCGCCGGCCGGTGAGCGAGGCGGACGTCGTCGAGATGGGACGCGACGCCGACGGCATCATCATGCACGGCTCGGTCCCCCTGCCGCGGGAGGTGATCGCCCAGCTCAAGCGGACCAGGGTCATCTGCCGGACCGGCGTGGGCGTCGATCGCATGGACCTCAAGGCCGCCGCCGAGTATGGCATCATCATTTGCAACGCCGCCGGATGCAACTCGATCGAGGTGGCGGAGCATACCATCGGGCTGCTGATCGCGGTTTCGCGCAAGATCGTGCGCATGAACCAGTACGTGCGCGAGGGCAGGTGGCGGCGCCACACCGCCGAGCTGCACGCGTACCGCGGCCCGGTTTACCGTATCGCGGGCCGGACTCTCGGCATCGTGGGGCTGGGACACGTGGGCCGCCAGGTCGCGCCGCGCGCCCAGGGGTTGAAGCTCAACGTGCAGGCGGTCGATCCCTATCTCGATCCCCGGATCGCCGTCGATCTCGGGGTGAAGCTGGTTTCGTTGCCGGAGCTGATTCGCACCTCGGACTTCGTCAGCCTGCATGCGCCGCTCACCAACGAGACGCGCAGGATGTTCGGCCGCGAACAGTTCCGCGCGATGAAGAACACCGCCTACCTGATCAACTGCGCCCGCGGCGGGCTGGTCGACACGGACGCGCTTTACGACGCGCTGGTCGCCGGGGAGATCGCCGGCGCGGCCCTGGACGTTACCGATCCCGAGCCCCTGCCCGCCGACCACAAGATCCTGACGCTGCCGAACGTGATCGTGACCTGCCACACGGCTGCCAACTCCAACGAGTCCTACGTGGACTGTCAGACGCATGCCGCGCGCGAGGTGGCGCGGGTTCTCCGCGGCGAGCCGCCGACGACCGAGGTGAAAGACCCGTGGCTGCTCGCCGAAGCGCAGGACCAAGGGTTCGGCGGGGTCTGAAGCGGCCGGGGCGCGGCGTTGAAGGCCCGAGGCCTTGCGTTCCTGCCGCGCTCCGTGTGTGTCGGCTGAAAACGGTTCGAAGTTCGAGGTTCGAAGTGAAGACCGACGGCCGGCACGATCTCACCCGGCACCTTCCGGCGCCGGACGGCTTGACCGGTTTGAACGACCGCCGAAGGCGGTCTTTCGGCTCCAACGGAGCGCAACGGTCGAACGCTTGAACCGTTTGAACTTTTCAGACCGCGGCGGCTAGCGCGCTCGACTTGCGCTCCAGCTCCCGCTTCGGGCTCCCTGGACCGAGCCCTCCATGCTGTTGCCGCTCACACGGCCGGTGTAGCGGGCCTTTCCCGCGGTGAACGTGATGCGATCGCCGTCGAGCCGGCCGCTCACCGGCGTCACCGTGTTGCCGGACCGCAGCGTTCCCGAGATCATCTGAAAAGTCTGCTTGAGCGTGAGCTCGCCCTGCGGCAGCTTCCAGGTGCCGCCCACCTTGGCGGGGACGATCCAGAGAAAGGCCGTGCACCAGTCGTTGCAGCCGCTGGCCGTGCCGGTCTCGTCGGCCTTCCACTCTCCCATGTCGAAGGTGTTGGAGACGATCCGCGTTCCGGGCTTGAGGTCGAGGATTTTCGGCCTCAGCTTGAGGTTGATGCTCGAGAGCAGAAACATCGTGATCACGGTCGCCTGCGAGAAGTCGCTCTCGAAGAGATCGGCCTGCTCGAAGGTCGCCCGGTCGCTCACGCCTTCCCTGGCGGCGTTGCGCCTGGAAAGCTCGACCATGTCGGGGTTGTACTCGATCCCGTGAGCGCGTGCGCCGCGTTTGGCTGCGGCGATTACCGTGCGGCCGTCGCCCGAGCCGAGGTCGATGACATAGTCCTTGGCGGTGACCTTCGCCATGTCGAGCATCTTTTCGACCAGGGCCTGTGGCGTCGGCACCCAGACGACGTCTTTTCCTTCCTGCCCGACCTGAGGCTCGTACGGCTTCGCCGGCTGGGCCAGGACCGGCCCGCAAGCAAGAAAGACGGACAGCCACGCCGAAAGCAGCACACGCCATCGAAGCTGCGGTGTTTTCATATTGGCTTCTCCCGGAACCAGAGATTGCCCCGGACCGCTGAAGGCCGGAGCCCTGAAGCTTCATAGCGGCCGGCGGAAAAAATGTCCATAAGACCTTTGGGGGAAAAGCACCTGGGGAGGGCCACGGCAACGGCGGCGTGATCAGCGCCATAGTCAACGCGATCGGCGAAGTGCTCGCGCTTCCGTTCCGCGCCGTGGCGTCCTGCTGCGGGCGATTTTCCAGGCGCAGCGGTCCTCCGGCCATCCCTTTCCGCCAGCCCGTCGTGGACCGCAGCGCGCGTCGCCTCGATCGTCCCCGGTGTGGACAACGGCGCATGAATTGCGCTATTCAACGGGCGGTCGGAAAAGATGGCGGGAGACAACCCAGAGCTTCTTCCCATCACCGAAGTCGCCGCCGCGCTGGGTCTCGGCGGCGAGGAGATCGAGCCTTACGGCCGCTACGCGGCCAAGGTTCGCTTGAGCCGGGTGCCACCGCCCGGGACCGCCGCTCGCGGCAAGCTGCTCCTCGTCACGGCGACGACTCCGGACGCCCACGGCGAGGGCAAGACGCTCGTTTCGATCGGCCTCGCCCAGGCTCTCCGGGCAATCGGCAAGAAGAGCATCGTCACGCTGCGCGAGCCGTCGCTCGGTCCCGTCTTCGGCATCAAGGGGGGCGCCACGGGCGGCGGGCGGTCGCAGGTTCTCCCGGCCGATAAGATCAACCTCCATTTCACGGGCGACAAGCATGCCGTCGCCGCGGCGCACAATCTGCTCGCGGCGATGACGGACGCGCACCTCTATCACGGCAACGAGCTGGGCATCGATCCCGAGCGCGTCTTCTGGCCGCGCACGGTCGACATGAACGACCGCGCGCTGCGCGAGGTGATGATCGGCCTGGGAGGAAAAACAGCGCGGCGGTCGCGCTTCGTGATCACGGCGGCTTCCGAAATCATGGCCGTCCTGGCGCTCGCCGCGTCGCGGGCCGATCTGGATCGAAGGCTCGCCGCCGTGACCGTCGCTCTGGGCCGCGACGGACGGCCCGTCCGGGCGGCCGATCTCAAGGCGTCGGGGGCGATGGCGGTTCTGCTCAACGACGCCCTGCTGCCCAACCTCGTGCAGACGACCGAGCGCGCGCCGGCGCTGATCCATGCGGGGCCGTTCGCCAACATCGCGCACGGCACGAGCAGCGTCATCGCGCAGCGCCTGGCGCTCGACCTGGCGGAATACGTGGTCAACGAGACCGGATTCGCGGCGGACCTCGGAGTGGAGAAGTATGTCCACCTGGTCATGCCGGCATCCGGCTTCAAACCGTCGGCCGCGGTCCTCGTGACGACGCTCCGCGGCTTGCGCCATCAGGGCGGAGATCGAGGCGGCGCCGCCGCGCTCGAGGCCGGCTTCGAGAACCTCGCCGGTCACGTCGCCGTTCTCCGCCGCTTCGGGTTGCCCGTGGTGGCCGCCCTCAATCGGTTCGCCGGCGACGAGGAGTCGGGCATCCGCGCGGTCGGCCGCTTTTGCGAGGGTCTTGGGGTCGAGTTCGCGGTCGCTGATTGCTTCCGCCGCGGCGGCCAGGGCGCCGTCGAGCTCGCCGCCAAAGCGGTCGCCGCGGCGGATCGAGCCGACCCGGACGGCGTAAGGCCGCTCTACACCCCGGAGCTCGCGCCCGAGGAGAAGATCGCGGTCATCGCAACCGAAGTCTACGGCGCGACCTCGGTCGATTACAGGGCGGAGGCGCGGGCAAAGCTGAAAATGCTTTCCGACCTCGGGTTCGGGAGACTTCCGGTCTGCATCGCCAAGACGCAGTATTCCCTGTCCGACGATCCCAGGAAGCTCGGCGCGCCGAGGGGCTGGACGCTGACCATCACCGACGTTCACCTTGCGAGCGGGGCCGGCTTCATCGTGGCCGTCGCCGGCAACATGATGCTGATGCCGGGACTGCCGAAAACCCCCCACGCGACGGCGATGAGCGTGGCCGAAGACGGCACGATCCGAGGGTTATAGAAAGCGAAAAACGGTTCGAGGTTCGAAGTTCGAGGTGAAGACGGCGGACCGAAGACCGAGAAGCGGCACGGCTGCACCCGGCGCCTCCCGGCGCCGGACGGCTTGACCGTTTTGAACGACCGCCGAAGGCTGCCTTTCGGCTCGAACGGAGCGCAGCGATCGAACGGTTGGAACGGCTTGAACGGTTTTTCTTTCAAGCCATGGCAAAAACCGCCTGTACGATCTTCATCGCTTCTTCCTGGATCTCTCGCAGGTGATCGGCCGAGCGCAGGCTTTCAGCGTACACCTTGCAGAGGTCTTCCGTGCCCGAGGGACGCACGGCGAACCAGCCCGAGCGGGCAACGACCTTCAGGCCGCCGATTTCGGCGCCGTTTCCCGGCGCGCGCGTGAGCTTGGCCACCACCGGCTCGCCGGCAAGACTGTCGGCGGCCAGCGCCTCGGGTCGGATCTTCTGCAGCGCCCTTTTTTGCGCTGCGGTCGCGGGCAGATCGGCGCGCGCGTAAAAGGGCCGGCCCAGCTCGCGGGCAAGCTCCTCGTACCAGCTCGCCGCGTCGCGACCGGTCACGGCGATGATCTCGGCCGCGAGCAGCCCGAGAATGATTCCGTCCTTGTCCGTGGTCCAGACCGAGCCGTCCATGCGGAGGAACGACGCCCCCGCGCTCTCCTCGCCGCCGAAGCAGAGCGAGCCGCCGTGGAGCCCGTCGGAAAACCACTTGAAGCCGACGGGCACCTCGAAAAGCCGCCGCCCCAGCCGCTCGACGACCCGGTCGATCAACGAGCTGCTCACGAGCGTCTTGCCGACGGCGGCTCGGGGATCCCACCGGGGCCGATGGGTGAGCAGATAATGGATCGCCACTGCGAGATAGTGGTTCGGGTTCATCAGCCCCGACGACGGCGTGACGATGCCGTGGCGGTCGGCGTCGGCATCGTTCCCGATCGCGACCTG
This sequence comes from Candidatus Zixiibacteriota bacterium, assembly GCA_035574315.1. Classification (NCBI taxonomy): domain Bacteria; kingdom Pseudomonadati; phylum Candidatus Zixiibacteriota; species Candidatus Zixiibacteriota bacterium. The sequence continues at coordinate 40,724 of DATLYW010000007.1, read as the reverse complement.
AAAGCGGTCCTTGAGGTCCAGCAGCCGCGCCATGGCGTAGGGGCTGGAGCAGTCCATCCGGATTTTTCCGTCGTGGTCGACGGTCATGAAGCTGAAGGTCGGATCGATCCGGTCGTTCACGACCTCGAGGTTCAGACGATAACGCTCGGCGATCCGGCGCCAGTACGGAAGCGCCGCCCCGCCCAGCGGATCGATGCCGATGCGCACGCCCGCGGCGCGGATCGCCGCGAGGTCGACCACGTTCGCCAGATCCTCGACGTAGGGGCCGAGCAAGTCCGCCTCGTGGGTGGTCGGCGCCTTCAGCGCCGCGGCGTAGGAGATCCGCCTGACTTCTCGATTGCCGCCGCGCAGCAGATCGTTGGCGCGGCGCTGAATCCAGTCGGTGACGTCGGTGTCGGCGGGACCGCCGCTCGGCGGATTGTACTTGAATCCGCCGTCGCGCGGGGGATTGTGCGATGGCGTCACCACGATTCCGTCGGCCGGCGCCGTGCTCCGGCCGCGGTTGTGCTCGAGGATTGCCCGGGAGACCGCGGGCGTGGGTGTGAAGCCCCCGCCGCTCTGGATCACGGTTTCCACTCCGTTGGCGGCGAGAACCTCCAAAGCGGTCATTTGCGCCGGCCCGGAAACCGCATGCGTATCCTTGCCCATGAACAGCGGTCCGGTGATCCCGCGCCCCGCGCGGTGCTCGCAGATCGCCTGCGTGATCGCGAGAACGTGCGCTTCGTTGAGCGTGCCGTCCAGCGGGCTGCCCCGATGGCCGCTCGTGCCGAAGAGCACCAGCTGTTGCGGGTCGCCGACGTCCGGCTTGCGCTCGTAGTAGGCGCGCTCGATGCTTTCGACGTCGATCAGAAGGTCGGCGGGCGCCGGTTTGCCCGCCAGGGGATGAATCGCCATGGCTCGCCGCCTCCTTCGCTCGCCCGGCCGCATCCGGCGGGCAAGCGGCACTCTAAGGTTATACAACGTGTCGGCCCGACATCCCAGGAGGGACGAGAGGGGTTCATGACGCAATGAGAGCGGCCGGATTGCATGCGGCGCGCAGTGGCCGCAGAAAATCCCGGAGCAAGAGGCTGTCGCCGGGCGAGAGGTCGGCGAAGGAGTGGAGCTTCAGAGGTTCGTCGGACCGCATCCGATCCGAGTCGTCCCTGCGCGGACGTCAGCTCTGGCTGTCGATCCACGCGCGAGCGGCTTCGAGGCCGCGTCTTTCCGCCTCGTCGGGGTCACCGAACCGCTCGTCGGGGTTGTAGAGTCGTTTGAAAACGTTTCCCGGGGAGTAGAGCGTCACCATCGCGGTCCACAGCTTGTGCTCGTCGATGAACCGTGCGGTCACGGTGATGTGGTAGCCTTTGTAAAGCTCGTGGCGCATCGTTGTCCGAGGCAATCCTTCATGGCGTTCGACACCGGTGACGAGGCGAACACGCAAGAGAAATGCCACAAACCCAAGGCCTTGATTCAGCGGGCTTTTTCGAAACGGCGCGGACAACTTTGTTGAGCGAGTGAACAGTGAGTGTTTCTTTTAAGACGCACTTGAGAGGAGGTGCCGAAAGATGCGACCGGCGACCGGGGACCGAAGACGGGCACAAACGAAAAAACCGGAAAAGGGGTGCGTCAGCTGCCGCACGCCGCCGAGCGAAGCGCGGCGCGAACGAAAGACGCCGGGCCGCGCACGCTGCCAACGGCGCTGCCTAGTTTCCCAGCAGTTTTTTCACTCTCTCGATGACCTCTTGCGGTTGAACCATGACTTCTCTGGCCATCGCTTCGAGCTCTTCACCGCTCGTGGCGTCTATATCCCATTTCCTTTTTTTCGCTGCGGCGAGAAACTCCGCATCCTGCATGGTCTTCGTAAAGGCGTCCCGCAAGGTTTTGAGCCGCTCCGGGGGCAGTCCCGGCGGAGCGATGAACGGACGGCCAAAACCGCCCGCGGAAAGCAGCACCCTGGCAACGCGCTTGATCGCGTCGGGTGTCTTATGAGCTTCCATCAACTCGTAGATGGTCGGAACGTCGGGCAGCTTCGAATAGCGCTTTGCGCCGCTCTGGGCCAGGGCGGCCACGAAGCCTTTCTTGATCCACGTGCGCGTGGGCTCGCGGCCAACGTAAGCGGAAACGGTTCCGGCCCGGCAATGCAGCTCTCCTTTCTCGATCGCCAGGTTCATGTCGCCGCCGCCTCCATATCCGACGACCATGTTGATTTTGAGCCCGAGCCCCTCCTCCATCAGCTTCGGCAGAAAGTAAGCCAGTCCGGAGCGTCCGGTGGCGCCGCACCTTACCGGGGAGGCAGTTTTGCGGAGATCGTCGAGGCTCCTGTAGGCGTCCGTACGGATGAACAGGACCTGATCGACCTGCTCCGGCGAGCCGATGAAGGAGAACTTCGGCCAGTCGAACCGGATCTCCTTCGCTCCCAGAAGCTGATCGATGTAGATCCCGGGGTTGACCAGACCGAGCGTCAAACCGTCGGGCCTGGCCACGGTATAGACGTGGTTCGCCGCAACCACCGTCCCGGCGCCGGTCATGTTCTGCACCACGATGTCCGGCGCGCCCGGAATGTTCCTGCCGAGATGCGGCGCGATGAAGCGCCCCCAGTCGTCCATCGCCCCTCCGACCGAGGTCCCGATCAGGAGCCTTATGGTTTTACCTTTGTAAAAATCGTCCGCCGCCGCGTGCGGGATGCCGGATCGGGCGACGGCGAGGAACAACGACAACAAGCCAACGATTTTCCGCATGGGATCACCTCCACCGGCCGGGACGCGGTTATCCCAGTTGTCGGATCCGTGGATCGGGCGCCGCTTGAACAGGGCCGTCACTTAAATCAATCCGCGCCTCTGTGTCAAGCCGGTTTCTCCCCCTCGCCCGCCGACACCGCTCGTTGACAGCGCCCGGTCGTGTCGACTAGGTTCGGCGCTATGAACGACAAGCTGAGCGGTGCCGAAGCGGTCGTGGAGATGCTCAGAGTCCACGGCGTGGAGATCCTTTTCGGCCTGTGCGGCGACACGAGTCTGCCGTTTTACGACGCGCTCGCCCGGCGGCCATCCGGAATCCGCCATATCCTCGCCCGGGACGAACGGTCGGCGGGCTACATGGCCGACGGGTACGCGCGGGTTTCCGGTAAGGTCGGCGTCTGCGAAGGGCCGAGCGGGGGCGGAGTAACCTACATGCTGCCGGGGATCGTCGAGGCAAACGACTCCTCCGTACCGCTCGTCTGCATCAACAGCGATGTCTCCGTCCCGGCGCGCGGCCGCTACGCGTTGACCGAGCTCGACCAGCGCGCTCTGATGCGTCCGGTGACCAAGTGGAACGCGGTGCTGGACCGCGCGGAGGACATACCCCGGGTGTTTCGCGCCGCGTTCGCCCGGGCGACGACCGGGCGGCCGGGAGCGGTTCACGTAAGCCTCCCGTTCGACGTGCAAAAGGCGCCCGTGGAGGGAAACGATCTGCGCGGCGATCCAACGCTCGGGCGCTGCCCGTCGCGCCGCGTCGCTCCCGACCGGGTTCTGGTCGAACGGGCCGCCGAGCTTCTGAGGACCGCGGCGCGCCCGGTGATGATCTGCGGCGGGGGGGTGCTGATCTCGGGCGCCGGGCAGGAAATCGTCGGTCTCGCCGAGCGCCTTTCGATTCCGGTCGCGACCAGCATCAGCGGCAAGGGAGCGATCGCCGAGGACCACCCGCTGGCGGTCGGCGTCGTCGGCTCGAACGGAGGAACGTTGGAGACCCGGGCCATCGTCGACGCCGCGGACCTCGTCGTCTTCGTCGGCTGCCGCGCCGGCTCGGTGACGACCGAGCGCTGGCGCCACCCGGCGCCGGGAACGGCCAGAGTAATTCACATCGACGTCGACCCCGCCGTGATGGGAGCCAATTATCCGGTCGACGTGCCGCTGGTCGGCGACGCGAAGCTCGCGCTTGCCGCGCTCGACGAGGCGCTCGGAACCACGCGCCGACCGCTCGATCCAACGCCCGTCCGGGAAGCGCGCGAGCGGAAATTTCGCAGGTTTTCCGAGCTGGCGGCGTCGGCCGAAAAGCCGATCCGCCCCGAGCGAGTGGTGGCGGAGCTCGCCCGCACTCTCGATCCCGATGCCGTCATCGTCGCCGACGCCGGCACGCCCTGCCCCTATTTTGCCGCTTACTATCCGCTTCGGCAGAGCGGACGGCGCTTTCTCTCGAACCGCGCCCACGGCGCGCTCGGCTACTCGCTGCCGGCGGCGATCGGCGCATACTTGGCGCGTCCCGGCGCCAAGTGCGTCTCGATCATGGGCGACGGCAGCTTCGGCTTCAGCTGCGGCGAGCTCGAAACGGCGATCCGGTACTGGCTGCCGATCACGTTCATCGTGCTCTCAAACGCGAGCTACGGCTGGATCAAGGCCGGGCAGAAGGCAACCTGCGGCGGCCGCTATTTCGGAGTGGACTTTCTGCCGACCGACCATGCGGCCGTGGCGGCCGCCTTCGGCATGTACGCCCGGCGCGTCACGGAGCCGGAAGAGCTGGGACCCGCTCTGAAGGAAGCGCTGGCGCTGGAGGCGCCGAGCCTCGTCGACGTGGTGTGCCAGCCGCTGGAGGAGGCGGCGGCGCCGGTGTCCGAATGGATCGCGTGAGGCTTTGCGGACCGGCCGGCGGCGATCCGGGCTCGGCCGTCAGTTCTCCAGCCTCACCTTGAGTCCAAGGCCGGCGCAGTCCTGGTCCGTCTTGAGTCCCGCGGCGCGGATCGCGTATGCCGCAAGCTCCTCGTCGCGTTCCTGCGTGTCGCCGGTGACTCCGACGGCCCCGATCACCTCGCCCGCTTCGTCCCGGATGAGCATGCCGCCGCCCTCGGGAAAAATCCGGTCGCCCGAGGCGCGGATGAGATAGTCCATGAACATCGGGCGCTGCTCCGCGCGCACCCGGACGAGCGAGGATGAACGGCCCAACGCCAGCGCGGCGTAAGCTTTGCCGCAGGCCATTTCAAAGCGCATCATCGACGACCCGTCTTCTTTCTGGAAGGCCTTGACGCTGGCGCCGGGCTCGACGACGACCGCGCTGAGCGGCCGGCAGCCGAGCTCCCGGCCGCGGGAAAAAACCGCCTGGATGATGCGATTGGCTTGCTCCAGCTTGATCATGACAGGGCTCCCTCCTTTTGGTGCAGCCCTTATTGCGCCCTTGCGCGACTGTCAAGCGCAACCGACCTCCGTCCGGTTTTCGGAAGCGGATCGCGGTCCACTCGCGCGAACGAACGCGCCGAGGCGCATGCCCGCCTCGCCCGGCGGAATTACCAGCGGCGGGTTTCGCCGATCTTGAGAATCCAGGCCCGCCCGGGATCGATGCCGCGGCGCCGGGCTTCGGCCAGCATGCGCCTCGGCGGCTCGTCGAGCGGCTCGTCCGCGAGATCGAAGGTGCCCCAGTGCGTGCCGAGGAGCACGCTTCCCCTGAGGTCGATGAAGGCCTGGACGGCCTGTTCCGGAGTGAGGTGCACCTGTTTCATGATCTCGGGCGGAAGATAGGCGCCGATCGGCAGGGCGGCGATGTCGAACGGCCCCAGCCGGCGGCCCGCCTCCGCGAAGCCCGGGAAATAGCCGGTGTCGCCGCTGAAATAAATGCGCCGGCCGTCGGCTTCGATCACCCACGAAGCCCAGAGCCGCCGGTTGGCGTCCCAGAGCGTGCGCTGCGAAAAGTGCTGAGCGGGGACGCAAACGAAGCGGGCTCCGCGAAAAGCATGCTCCTGCCACCAGTCGAGTTCCTCGACGCGGCTCATGCCGTTCGCGGCGAACCACGCCTTGAGCCCCAGAGGCACGAGAAACAGCGGATCGTGGCTCTCGGCAAGCCGCTTGACGGTGGGGAGATCGAGATGGTCGTAGTGATCGTGCGAGATGACGACCGCGTGGATTCGCGGCAGGTCCTCGAACGCCAGGCCCGGCGGATTCAGGCGCCTGGGACCGGCCCAGGAGACGGGGCTGGCGCGCGCGCTCCACTGCGGATCGGTGAGAATGTTGATGCCGTCGATCTGGATCAGGATCGTCGCATGGCCGATCCAGGTGACGCTCGGATTGACGTGGCCCGACCGCAGAAGAGCGCCGTCGTTCGCGACGCGGGGCGCGTCGAAGCTCCTCGGCGCGATGATCCCCGAGACGAGACGCCGCGTCACGAAGCTCCACCTCGTCAACGAGGACGGCCGGTGGAAATCGGGGTTGGGGTTGCGAAAGCCGCCCTCGACGTGATGCGGCGGGCGTCCGGGTAGCGGCTCGGTGCCGACGCTGCCGCAGCCGCTCAACGGCAAGAGTCCCGACAGAAGCCCGATCGCCGCCCGCAACATCCGGCGGCGGGCACCGCAAGCGTTCTCGTTTCGCATCGCGAAGGTCATGATACCGGCGCGAAAGGTCCGGCGCCACCGGGGAGCCGGCCCGAGACCTTCAGCCGGCGAGATTGTACAGACGGGAGGGGTTGTGCTCCAGGATTTTTTCCTTGACCGCGCCGCTCAGGTCGGCGCGCGCCCGCAGCGCGCGAGCGGCGAAACGTTCCCGGTCGCCGTGCGGCATGTCGGTCCCCATGACGACCTGCGTGTCTCCGACCAGCTCGAGCACGTGCGGAAGGATCGTGTCCTCGAGCTCCGCGCTGAAGAAGAGGTTGCCCTGCTTCACGTAGTCGAGGACGGGAAGCGCTTGCAGCGGCCGCGTCTGCGGCAGGAACTGCGGCAGCTTTTTCCCCTGGTTTTCGAAGCGGTGGTTCAGGCGATCGATCATGTACGGTATCCACATCGAGCCGGCCTCGAGGAAGACGACCCTCAGGTAAGGGAACCGATCGAGCACGCCGCCGCCCACGAGCGAGGCGAAGGCCATCAACACCGGGAAGTGAAACGCGACCACTCCCGAGAGATAAATGTGGCCGTAGAGATTGTTCAGCGACGGACAGGACCACCCCACGTGGACGGCGAGCGGCAGCCCCTCCTCGCACACGGCCTCGTAAAAAGGAAAGAGCGCCGGGTCATCGAGCAAGCGCTCGCCCGCGGTGCCGAGAACCATGAGGGCGCTGCCGCCGAGCTGCTTGACCTCGCGCGCCTCGCGCGCCGCCGAGGCCGCATCGTCCAGGTTGACGACGCCTGCCCATTTCAAGCGGGGCTGTCCGGCGAGCCGATCGCTCAGCCAGCGGTTGTACGACGAACAAAGGGCGCTCGCCAGCGCGGTGTCCTCGGTCAGGGGATAGGCGAGGAAAAGCGTCGGGTAGAGGACCTGAACCGTGATCTCCTCCTCGTCCATGATCCGCAGCCGCGCTTCCAGATCCGTAAGCTCCATGCAGCCGACGGTTTCGGGCTTGCCCAGGCTGTGGGCCGCGGGTCTGCCTTCGTAGCTCGCCGGAGTTCCGAGGTTGTTGCAGCCCCGGCCGACGCGGCGCGGAAAGAGCTGCTCCTCGATCGCCCAGTAGATCAGGCCGTTGACGCTTACCACCCGCGGCCGCCGCGAGCGGAATGCCGGATCGAGATACTTGTCGTCGAACGTGGATGGGCTTTCCTCGACGTGACCGTCGGCATCGATGTAGCGCATGGCGGCGCACCTCCGGGCTTAAAGAAGCCGTTCAAATCGTTCGAGCCGCTCAACCGCTTCGCTCCGTCCAAGCCGAAAGACCGCCTTCGGCGGTCGTTCGAACCGTTCAAGCGCTTCAAACCGGTCAAGCCGTCCGGCGCCGCGATGCGCCGGGCGAGATCGTGCCGGTCGTCGAGCTCCCCCCGGTCTTCACTTCGAACTTCGAACCTGGAACTTCGAGCTTTTAAACCGAGACACGCAGAGCGCGGCACGAACGCAAGACGCCGGACCCTGAACGCCGGACGCCCTTCCGCTCTGAGACGCCAAAGAACCGGGAACCGCGACCCCGAACGATACCGGCGTGCTTCTTATACATCCCCGGGGGCGAGGCGGTCAATTCGGGCCGCCGCCCGATCTCGGCCGCAGATCGCCGCACGTGCCCCCGGGTTGCTCTGGGGCGGTCGAATCGCATAAATAGAGATGCGCGGACGAATCCCGCGAAGGCAGGCAGAGAGATGAGGATCACCGGGGTGCGCGCCGCCCTCTACCGGGCGCACAATATCATTACAGGCTGGAAGGTCGCCCTCGGTGGGCGCGACGTCTACGATCTGGTCTTCGTCCGGATCGACGCCGACGACGGCTCGACCGGCGTCGGGCTTTCGAGCCCGGGAGCGCTCTATCTCACGGGAGACACCGCCGCCGGCCATCTCTATCTCATCAACGAGGTTTTCGGCCCGGCGATCGTCGGCGCCGACCCTTTCGACGTCGAGGCGATCATGCTCAGGCTCGATTCGCTCGCCGCGCGCGCCGAGCCGGCGAAATCGGGCGTCGATCTGGCGCTGTTCGACCTGATGGGAAAGGCAGCCGGCCTCCCTGCCTGCAAGCTCTTGGGTGGGGCCGTCCGCACGCGCGTGCGGGTTACCCGCCTGATGGGAATGTATCCGCCCCGGGAGATGGCGGAAAAGGTGAAGCCGCTGGTTTCCCGGGGATGCAGCGCCCTCAAGCTCAAGGTTGGAACCACGCTCGCCGAAGACGTCGAGCGAGTGAAAGCCGTACGGGAAGCGGTCGGCCCGAGCGTGATGATCGCGGTCGATTTCAACCAGGTTTGCTCCGTCAAGGAGGCGATCCGGCGGATCGAAGCAATGGAGCCGTACGACGTGGCCCTCGTCGAGCAACCGGTGAAGGCCGGCGATGTTAAAGGGATGGCCGAGGTGAAAAAAAGGGTGCGGACGCGGATCATGGCCGACGAGAGCGTGAACACCGTTCAGGACGCGCTTCGCATCATCGAGGCCGACGCGGCGGACGTCATCAGCTTGAAGCTTCCCAAGCTCGGCGGCCTTCTCAAGGCCAGGAAGGCCGCCGCGCTGTGCGAAGCGGCCGGAGTGGAATACCTCGTAGGAACCACGCCGGGGAGCCGCCTGATCGATGCCGCCAACGTTCACCTGGCGGCGAGCCTGAAAGATCTGGCTCTGCCCTGCGAGATCGGCGAGTTCGAGCGCATGGCCGACGATCCGTGCACGGGGCTGGAGATCGTCGACGGCTTTCTCGCGCCGCCGGCGCGTCCCGGGCTCGGGGTCGACCTGGATTTGAAAAAGGTGGGGCTTGCCGAGTGACGGGCGGGCGCTTTTGAAATCCTCGGCCAAACGCAGTATGAATGGCCCCTTCGCCGGCGCTCCGATGGCGAAGGCCGGCGGACAGCGAAGGTTGCGAGGTCTATGACGAAGGACAGGGGGGAGCTGGCGGCCGGGATCCTCTCGGCCGCTTTCGGCCTTTTCGTGATTCGCGAAGCGAGACGGCTCCCCTACGTTTCCGAGTTCGGGCCGGGGCCGGGTTTCTTCCCGATGTGGATCGGGATCGGGATCTTCATCGGCGCGCTCGCCATGCTCTACGTCTGCCTGTTCGGGAAAGAAAGCGGCGAAAGAGCCGCTCGTGGCTCCCGCGGGGAAATCGGCCGCGCGCTCGCCGCGTGGGCGGCATTTGCCCTGACGGTCGCGCTGATGCCGTTTCTCGGCTTTGTCCTCGGCCTCGGGCTGCTGACCGCGTTTCTCCTCCTGGTCATGGACCGCCGCACGCCGTGGGTCGCCGCCGCGGTGGCGCTCGGCCTGATGGCCGGGTTTCACCTCGTTTTCAACGTTGCGCTGGGCGTGTCGCTGCCGTCCGGGCCGCTGGGCTTCTGAGGGAAATGGAAACGATCGCCAATCTGATCCTGGGATTTTCGATCGCGCTCACGCCGGCGAACCTCCTCTGGTGTTTCGTCGGCGTGTTTCTCGGGACGATTGTCGGCGTGCTCCCGGGTCTCGGCCCGCCCGCCACCATCGCGCTCCTGCTGCCCCTGACCTTCAAGATGGATCCGACGACGGCGATGATCATGATGGCGGGGATCTATTACGGGGCAAAGTACGGCGGCTCGACGACCTCCATCCTCCTGAACGTTCCGGGAGAGTCGGCTTCGGTGGTCACCTGCCTCGATGGCTACCAGCTCGCCCGCCAGGGCCGCGCCGGTCCGGCGCTGGGGATCTCCGCGATCGCCTCGTTCGTTGCGGGCACCTTCGGCGTTCTCGGCCTGATGTTCATCGCCCCTCCCGTGGCGAAATTCGCGTTGCGCTTCGGGCCCCCCGAGTACTTCGGCCTGATGGTTCTCGGCCTGGCGATGGTAGCCTTCTTGACCGGCCGCTCGGTCATCAAGGCGATCCTGGCGACGCTCTTCGGCCTGTGGCTCGCGGGAGTGGGAACGGACGTCTTCACGGCTCAGTCGCGATTCACCTTCGGCCGCATGGAGCTTCTCGACGGCATCGATTTCGTCGTCGTCAGCATCGGTTTGTTCGCCATCGCCGAGGTCCTCGTGAACCTCGAGACGAAAAGCGGCGGCGAGATCTTCAAGGTGCCCAAGGGTCTCCGCAATCTGCTTCCGAGCCTGCAGGATCTCAAGGACTCGCGTTTCGCCTTTCTCAACGGTTCGGTGGTCGGCTTTTTCATCGGGGTGCTCCCCGGCGCCGGCTCCACGATCGCGTCGTTTCTCTCCTACGGCCTGGAAAAGGCCGTGTCGCGGCGACCGGAGAAGTTCGGCAGCGGCGTGATCGAGGGGGTGGCCGCCCCCGAGGGCGCCAACAACTCCGAGACCGGAGGAGCGCTCGTGCCGCTGCTCACGCTGGGCATCCCCGGATCGGCGACGACCGCGATTCTGCTCGGCGCGCTGCTTCTCTGGGGATTGCGCCCGGGACCTCTCTTGATCCAGGAGCATCCGGGGCTGTTCTGGGGGCTGGTGGCCAGCATGTACATCGGGAACGTAATGCTGCTGGTCTTGAACCTGCCGCTGGTGCCGCTCTTTGCGCAGATTCTCAAGGTGCCGTACTACGTCCTTTACCCGGCGATCCTGGGGATCTCGATCGTCGGAGCGTACAGCATCAGCAACAGCTTTTTCGACGTCTGGATGCTGGGCGTCTTCGGCCTGCTCGGCTACCTGATGCGCAAGCTCGATTTCCCCGCCGCGCCGCTCGTGCTGGGGATGGTTCTGGGCGATCGCCTCGAGCTGGCGCTGCGCCAGTCGCTGATGATGTCGCAGGGCAAGCTGACCATTCTGGTCGCAAGCCCGCTCGCGGCGGCGATGCTGTTGTCGGCCGGGGTATTGCTCGCGGTCCCGATGCTGGGTCGCGTTCGTTCGTGGAGGGTGAAGGCCGTCGAGCAAGAACTCTGACCTGTTATGAACAGTTTCCGCTCCCCGTTTTTGTCGAGCCGCGGAGCGGCACGGCTTGAACGGAGCGAAGCGATTGAACGGCTTGAACGGTTCGGGCTCCACGCGACCGCGGCCCCGAGCGGCCGGACTGCGATGGATAGACGCTCAACGAAACAGCTCACCGACAATTTTCGAGGGGAGGATCTTATGCTAAGCAAACCGTTTCGCCTTTTCGTCGCGTTTGCCGCATCGTGCGTCGTCGCCGCGGGCGGTAGCGCGAGCGCGTTCGAGCCCACCAGGCCGGTGGAAGCGGTGGTCCATACCGGACCCGGCGGCGGCTCCGACATCTTCGCGCGGGCCATCGCCGAGATGCTGCAGAAGGAAAAGCTCGTGCCGCAGCGGTTGCAGGTGGTGAACAAGTCCGGCGGCGGCAGCGCCGTCGCCATGGCCTATCTCGCGGAGAAGAAGGGGGATACCCACACGCTCGGCTTTTTCACCGGGGTCTGGGTCACCAATCCGCTGACGAGCAAGGAGGCCACGGTGACGGTGAAGGATCTGACACCGATCGTGCGCCTCGTGCTCGAGCCTGCAGTGGTGGCCGTGAAGGCCGATTCACCCTACAAGAGCATGAAGGATTTCATCGAGGCGGCGAAGAAAAATCCCGGCCAGCTCAAGCAATCGGGAGGCTCGGTGACCGGGCGCGACAACCTGGTGCGCCTTGTCATCGAGAAGGCGACCGGCGCGAAATGGGTCTACGTGTCGTTCCCGGGCGGGGGAGAGCGCATCGCCAATCTGCTCGGCGGCCACGTCCAGATGATGGTCATGGAGCCGCAGGAAGCCGGCGAGCACATCAGGGCCGGAAACCTCCGGGTGATTGCCGCCGTGACGGACAAACGGCTGCCCTCCTTTCCCGACGTGCCGACGCTCAAGGAGCAGGGAATCAACGTGCCGACGATCCCGCAGGCTCGCGGCGTCGTGGCGCCTCCCGGCGTGGGCGCGGACGTGACGAAATACTGGGAAGGGGTGTTCAGCCGCTTCGTCAAAACCGCTTCCTGGAAAAAATACCTGAGCGACAATCAGTTCGAGGACGGCTATCTCGCGAGCGGCGAGCTGCGGCGGTTCTTCGATGAGCTCACGGTGCAGATGCGCGACATCCTCAAGGAAGCCGGCGTCAAGGTCGTGCGCTAGATGACGATGCGTCCCGGAGCGACGAGAGTCCTTGCCCGCTACGCGGTGGCGTTGCGCTACCGGGATATCCCCGGGGAGGTGCTCGCGCGCGCCAAGGACTGCCTGCTCGACACCCTGGCGGTTGCGCTCTACGGCTCCACCAAACCGTGGAGCCGTAGCGTCGTGCGCTTCGTACGGGGCCTGCGGGCCGCCGGCCCGGCGACGATTGCAGGCCAGCGCGGCGGGGTTCCGCCGCACCTCGCGGCTCTGGCGAACGGCGTCATGGCGCACGCTTTCGAGCTGGACAACGTGCGCCAGCCCGGCGCAGGCGTCCACCCGGGGGCCACCGCGTTTCTGCCGGCTCTGGCGGTGGCAGAGGCCCGACGCGCTTCCGGGAAAGATTTTCTCGCCGCCTTCGTGGCCGGCTGCGAGGTCATGTCCCGCATCGGTGTCGCGGCGGGGAACTCGCTCGAAAAGCGCGGCTTTCACGCGCCGGGGCTCACCGGCACCTTCGGCGCCGCCGTGGCGGCGGCAAAGCTGTTGGGGCTCGGCGAAGACCGGATGGTGCACGCCCTCGGGATCGCGGGATCGTATTCCGGCGGCCTTCTCGAGTTCTCGCGCTGCCGGGAAGGGGCGATGGTCAAGCGGCTTCACCTCGGCAAGGCGGCCGAGGGGGGCACGACCGCGGCTTTCCTGGCGCGCGGCGGCTTCGCCGGGCCGGAAACGGTTCTGGAGGGGGAGTTCGGGTTTTGCCGCGCCTTTTCCGACGCGCCCGATCCGGCGCGCCTCACCCGAGGGCTGGGGCGCGAGTTCGAGTCGCTCAACATCTGCATCAAGCGCTACGCCTGCCACATCAACGCGCACGCGCCGATCGAGGCGCTGGAGGCGCTGCGGCGGCGAAACGGCTTTCGTCCCGACGAGATCGCGGCAATCGAGATCGGCGGCATCGAAAAGCTCGTCACCCATCACGCGATCCACCGTCCGGCGGACCTCATGGCGGCCCAGTACAGCATCCCGTTCTGCGTCGCGCTCAGCCTCTATCGCGATCCGAAGGACCCGGAATCGTTCTCGGAAAAGATCGTCTCCGACCCGCGAATCGCGGCCGCCATGCGCAAGGTGCGGCTGCGGGTCGACCGCGAGATCGAACGGAAGGGATGGGACCGGGCCGCGCGCGTGAACCTAACGCTCAAGGGCGGGAGGCGGCTCTCCGAGCTGGTGGTCCACTTCCGCGGGACGCCGCGCAACCCGCTCAGCCGGCCGGAGCTGGAGGAAAAAGTCGCGCTTCTCACCCGCCGCCTCCTGCCGGAGGCGAAGCTCGCGCGCCTGATCGAAACGGTCGACCGGGTGGAGAGGCTCGACGACGCCTCGCAGCTCGGCCGCCTTCTCCGCGCGCCATGAAGATCGTCCGCGTCGAAGTCTATCCTCTGATTCTGCCCGTCGCGGAAATCTACGGGGGTGCTGCCGGTTTTCTGGAAGACTGCCGGTCGTTGATCGTTCGCGTCGAAACGGAGGACGGGATCGAGGGGTGGGGCGAGGCGACCCAGGGCCGCCCGGGCAACACTTACGAGACGCTGGAAACCCTCGAGGTGATGGTGCAGCGGCATTTCGCTGCGGCGGTGATCGGCATGGATCTCAGGGAGACCGGCCGGGTGCTGGCCAGGCTTCACGGCAGCCGCGCCGGCCATCCGGCGGCCAAGGCCGCGCTCGAGACGGCGCTGCGGGACGCGGCCGCAAGGGCTTGCGGCGTTCCGCTGTACCGCCTGCTCGGCGGTCCGTACCGAACCGAGATCGATCTTGTTGGCGGCCTTGGCCTGGACCTCGGGCCTCAGGCGATCGCCGAGCGCGCCCGCGAGCTCAAACGCCGCGGGTTTCGTGCCTTCAAGGTCAAAATCGGACAGGAAGGCCGGGAAACCGACGTCGACCGGGTCGCCGCGGTGCGGGAGGCGGTCGGAGAAGAAGCGATCGTCCGGGTCGACGGCAACGCCGCCTATTCCTTCGCGGAAGCGCGCCGCGTCCTGGGCGAGCTCGGCCGCTTTCGCATCGCCGACGCCGAGCAACCGCTGGCCCGGGGAGACCTCAGGAGCCTCGCCGAGCTGAGGCGCGCCTGCGGTATTCCGATCGCTGCCCAGGAAAGTGTCGGCTCTCCAGCCGACGCGCTCGCGGTGGTGAGGGAGCAGGCGGCCGATCTTTTCAAGGTAAAACTCACGCACATCGGCGGATTCCACAGAGCGATGCAGGTCGCCGCGATCGCCTCGGCGGTGGATCTGCCGATCGTCATCGGACAGGGAAGCGCCTGCACGGCGATCCTCTCGGCAGCCGAAATGCACCTCCACGCCGCGCTGGGAAATGCGCAAAGCGGAGGAGAGATGACGGGCTTTTTGCGCCTCGGCGAGCACGACCTCTGCGCTCCGTTCGTCTTGCAGGGCGGCAGGGTCGCGCTTCCCGCCGGGCCGGGCCTCGGGGTGAGCGTGAACAAGGCGAGGCTGGTCGAGCTGCGCGAGCGCAGCCAGCGTGATCGGCGAGGGTGAGAACGCGAGGATGGTTCAAGCGGTTCGAAAAGCGCCAGGTGCTACGGCTCGCCGTATGGCGGAGCTACGAACCGCGGACCGCGAGACGGAAACGCTCGACCGTTTTTTTCGGCGGGTTCCGCAATGCCTGCATACGAACTCACCGGCGGCCTGCAGGGCCTGCCGGTGAATGCATCGGGAGGAAGAAGATCCATGGGCTACAAGTTCGTCGGTAAGTCCGTACCCCGGGTCGAAGGCGAGGACAAGGTCACGGGCCGGACGCGGTATGCGGCCGATGTGGCGGTGCCGGACGCTCTCTGGGGCAAGGTCTTGCGCAGCCCGCTGCCGCACGCGCGCATCATCCGCGTCGATGCTTCGAGGGCGGCCGGGCTTGCGGGCGTTCGCGCGGTGATCACGGGGGCCGACATTCCTCCGGTTCTCACCGGCCTGAGGATGAAGGACATGCCGGTGCTCGCCCGCGATCGGGTGCGCTACGCGGGGGAGCCGGTGGCGGCGGTTGCGGCCGACACGCCGGAGATCGCGGAAGAAGCCCTCGGGTTGATCGAGGTCCGCTACGAGGCGCTTCCCTTCGTGACCGATCCCCTCGAAGCGATCCGGCCCGGCGCGCCCGTGCTCCACGACAATCCGGCCGCCTACAGGAACGCGCCCGAACGCTCGACCGAGCTGCCGAACGTCCAGTCGCTCGGGCGGTGGAGCAGCGGCGACGTCGAAGCGGCGTTCGCCAGAGCCGCGCGCATTTTCACCCACACGTTTCGCACGCCGCTCGGCTTTCATGCCTACATCGAGCCGCACGCGTGCATCGTGCGGACCGGCGCGGACGGAAGCGTGGAGATCTGGGCCTCGAACAAGTCGCCGTTTTCGCTGCGGGACCGGCTTGCGCGAGATCTGGGGCTCGATGCGGCCAGGATCAAGGTTCACATCCTGCCGGTCGGCGGCGACTTCGGCGGCAAGAGCTCGGTTCTGGAAGCGCCGATCTGCTATTTTCTGGCCGAGCGCTCCGGCCGGCCGGTGAAGCTCGTGCACAGCTACGCCGAGGAGCTGGTTGCCGCACCGCACCGCCACCCGGCGGTGATCACGCTGCGCACCGGCGTGGATGCGAAGGCGCGCCTGTGCGCGCTGGAGGCGAGGGTGGTCTTCGGCGGCGGCGCGTACGCGGCGCTCAAGGCCAACCCGGAAGTCACGGTCCAGGGGCCGCGCCGGGTGGCGAACTACTACCGAATCCCGGCGATATCGGTGGAGACGCTGTGCGCCTACACCAACCATCCGGCCTGCACGCAGACCCGCACCCCGGGAGCCCCGCAGGTGGTTTTCGCCATGGAATCGCAAATCGACGTGATCGCGCGCGAGCTGGGGATGGACCCGGTGGAGTTTCGGCGGAGAAACCTCCTGAACGACGGCGAGCCGACGCCGTTCGGCCAGAAGCTGCATAAACTGCTCGCGCACGAAACGCTGGAAAAGGCGGTGAGCGCGAGCGGCTGGAGCAAGCCCAAGCCCAAGAACGTCGGCCGCGGCATCGCGCTGTACGAGCGGCCGTCCGGCGCGGGACGCTCGGGGGCCGCGATCACCGTCGACGGCGAAGGGCGCGTCACGGTTCTGGTGGGCGTTCCGGACGTTGGTCCCGGAATCCACACGGTGGTCCAGCAGATCGTCGGCGAGATCCTGGAGGTCGACCGCGATCGGGTAGCGGTGCGCGTCGAGGACACCGAGAGCTCGCCCTACGATTCGGGGACCGGCGGGAGCAAGTCGACCAACAGCGTGGGGCATGCGGCCTACCAGGCCGCCGCGGAGATCAAGGAAAAAATCCTCGCTCTGGCGGCGGCGCGCCTCGGCTGCCGGCGCGAGGAGCTGAGGGCGGAGAAAGGCGGATACGCCGCGCCGGGGCGCAAGCCGGCTCCGTTCGCCGAGATGATCGGCCTGGCGGTCGCCGAGAACCGTGGGCCGCTCACGCACCTGAGCATCTACGAGCCGTCGCGGGCGCCGATCACCTCGTTCGCCGCCCAGGTGGCGGAGGTGGAGGTCGATCGCGCCACGGGAAAGATCACGGTACGCAGGCTCACCACCGTGCACGATGCGGGCAAGGTGCTCAACCGCCTGACCTATCAGGGCCAGATCGACGGCGGCGTGATCACCGGGCTCGGCTTCGCGCTGATGGAGGAAAATCCGCTGGTGGACGGAAAGATCGCAACGGCGAATCTCGGCGAGTTCAAGATTCCCAACCCGGCGGACGTGCCGAGGCTGACGACGCTGGTGATCGAGAGCGATACCGGACCGACGCCGTTTCAGGGAAAAGCGATCGCCGAGATTCCCAACGTGCCGACGGCCGCCGCGATCGCCAACGCCGTGCAGGACGCCGTCGGCGTGCGCGTCTTCGATCTGCCGCTGACGCCGGAGAAAGTGTTCGCCCGGCTGCAAGGCCTCTGAGAAGGCGCCTCGAAGGCGCGCCGCCGCCGAAGGGCGCTTGCGGCTCGCGCGAGGTAAAAAACGGAATGAAAAATCTCGACCTGCAGGCCGCCTGGAACTACCACAACGCCACCAAGCACTCCTATCGCAGCGTGCAGGCCGGACCGCATTTTCTCGACTGGGACAACCAGCCCCTGCCCTTCAAGCTGTATCCGAAGCTCGAGCCGATCCGTCTGCCGGAGCACCTCGCTTCCGCCGGCGTGCCCGCGCTCGACGCGATCGCCGCGGCCGAGGGCGCGAGCGGCGCGCCGGCGATTCCTTCCCTGCAGGCGCTCGCCGAAATTCTCTACCTGGCCGCGGGAATCACCAAACGCAAGCGCTACCCCGGAGGAGAGATCCTCTTCCGCGCGGCCGCCTGCACCGGCGCGCTCTACCACATCGATCTCTATCCGATCTGCGGAGAGTTGCCGGGGCTCGCCGCCGGCGTGTATCACTTCGGGCCGCACGATTTTTCCCTCCGCAGGTTGCGCTCCGGAGACTACCGATCGGCGGTCGCGGCCGCGTGCGGCGCCGAGCCGGCGATCTCCGAGGCGCCGGTGATCGTCGCGTCGGCCTCGACCTACTGGCGCAATGCCTGGAAATACCGGGCGCGCGCCTATCGCCATTGCTACTGGGACAACGGGACGATTCTGGCGAATCTGCTCGCGGCGGCGTCGGCCCGGCGCCTGCGCGCGCGCATCGTGCTCGGCTTCGAAGACGCCCTGGTCGGGCGCCTGCTCGGTCTGGATCCGCTTCGCGAGGGGACGCTGAGCCTGGTTGCGCTGGGCGAGGGGTCTCCGGTTTCCGCGACCGGCGCGCCGGCGATCGAAGAAGCGAGCTTCGAGACCGAGCCGCTGTCGAGAAGCGAGGTCGATTATCCCGAGATCCGGGCGATGCACGAGGCCTCATCGCTGGAGAGCGGCGCGGAAGCGGCCGTATGGCGCGAGCGGGCTCGCGAGACGGAGCCGGCGGCGGAGCCCGGTCCGACGGGCAAGCTCGTGCCGCTGGAGCCGCTCGGGGAAAGCGAGCTGCCGCGGGATTCACTCGAGGAGGTCGTGCAGCGGCGCGGCTCGACGCGCCGCTTCGCCCGGGAAGCGATCGGGTTTCGTCAGCTCTCGACGATGATCGAGCGGGCGACCCGCCCCATCCCGGGGGATTTCACCGCGGCGCCGCTCAACGATCTTTACCTGATCGTCAATGCCGTAGACGGGCTCGTCCCCGGCGCTTATGTCTACCGTCGGGCGGAGCGCGCTCTCGAGCTGCTGAAAGAGGGGGACTTCCGGAGCGAGGCGGGATACCTCGGCCTCGGGCAGGAGATCCCGGCGGACTGCTCGGTCAACGTCTACTTTCTCGCCGACCTCCACCGGGTGCTCGGGCGGTTCGGCAATCGCGGCTACCGGGCGGCGCTGCTCGAGGCCGCGATCACCGGCGGCAGGCTCTATCTCGCCGCCTATGCCCTGGGCCTAGGCGCCTCCGGGCTCACCTTTTTCGACGATGACGTGATCGACTTCTTCTCGCCGCACGCAAGCCGCAAAAGCGTCATGTTCCTCGTCGCCCTCGGGAAATCCGCAAGCCGGCCGCGAAAGCGGTGAAGACGCCCGGCGGGGCGCTTCAGACCGCCGTGTAGGCGGCGCGCTTCATCTTTTCCGTGTTCTTTCCCTCGATCCGGATAAGACCGGTGGACGCGGCGCGCCGCGGCGAGTGCACGTCGCCTTCGTTGTAGAGGTGGGCCATGCCCGGCTTGAGCGTGTAGACCCGAGCCCGGCGCACCTTCCCCGGCCTGCCGTCGGCCGGCGGTTCGAGGACTTCCCAGTCGCTCATCTCGGTCTCGCCGATCGCCTGGCCGTAGATCGCCCAGGAGGAGCCGTGATCGTGCGGATTGGATTCCTTGGGGCCGCGGTTCATGTGGGCGCAGATGCAAAAGCCCAGCTCGGGGTCCTCGTAAAGCACCTGCCGCTCCGGGGTGTTGTCGTTGAGATAGGTGGCGAGAAACTCGCGGTCCTCGAGCACCTGCTGTACGAGATCGCGAATCCGGATCCGTCCCGAAGGCCCCGGATCCTCCTCGAGGATGCGGCGGCATTCGGCGGCGAGCCTGTCGAGTGTGAATCCCATGGCGGCCTCCTGGCCCAAGATGGACGACATTTAACAAATCATCCGAGCCACCGTCAACGCGGAAATCCGCTGGCAACCCCGCGCAGAGCTTGCTAGTATCCGCCCGATGGCGACGACCGACCGGGTCTCGGGAGGCGTGCTGGCGCTGTTCTCGCTCTGGGTTCTCTGGGAAAGCCGGCATCTGCCGTTCGGGACGTTGCGTCAACCGGGACCGGGGTTCCTGCCGGTCGTCCTGGCCGCCCTGCTCCTGCTCACCGGTCTCTCCCTGATCTGCGTCTCCGGCGGCGCTCCGTCGCTCGGCTCGCTTCGCTGGGTGGAGTGGCGCCATACGCTGGCGATCTCGGCGGCCTCGGCGTTTTCCGTAGCTGCCATCGAACGTCTCGGTTATCGGCTCACGCTCGTCCTGGTGCTGCTGTTTCTGGTCAAGGTCGTCGAAAAGCAGGGCTGGCTGGTGTCGCTGGCATTTGCCTCGACGATGGCGTTCGGTTCTTTTTTTCTCTTTCATACGATCCTGAGAGTGCCGCTCCCCGAAGGACCGCTCGGGTTCTGACCGTATGGTTGAAACCCTGAATAATCTCTATACCGGGTTTTCAGTGGCCGTTGCCCCGGGCGTGCTGCCGTACGCGGTGATCGGCTGCGTCGTCGGAACGCTGGTCGGCGTGCTGCCGGGAGTAGGTCCGCTCGCCGGCATCAGCCTGCTCTTGCCCGCGTCTTTCGGTCTCGATCCGACTTCGGCCATCGTGCTTCTGGCCGGGATCTACTATGGAGCCATGTACGGCGGATCCACGACCTCGATCTTGATGCGCATCCCCGGCGAGGCGGCTTCCGTCATGACCTGCCTGGACGGTTACGCGCTGACCCGCAAGGGCCGGGCCGGCGCCGCTCTGGCCGTTGCCGCGGTCGGTTCCTACGTCGCGGGGACGGCGAGCGTTCTCGGCCTGATGCTTCTCGCTCCGCCGCTGGCGAATTTCGCGCTCCGTTTCGGACCGCCTGAATATTTTGCCCTGTTGCTTCTAGGCCTCCTCGCGCTCGCGTACATGAGCGGGGGCTCGACGCTGAAGTCTCTCGCCATGGCGATCCTCGGCCTTCTGCTCGGCATGATCGGTATCGATCCCATGACGGGATTCTTTCGCTTCGGTTACGGCTTGCTCGAGCTCGGTGACGGGATCGGAGTGGTTCCGGTGGCGGTCGGACTGTTCGGTCTTTCCGAGATTCTGCTCACCGCCGGACAGCCCTCCGTGCCGGAAGTGATCAAGCCCCGCTTGAAAGAGCTGCTTCCGTCCCGCGAGGAGTGGCGGGATTCGCTGTGGCCGATCGGTCGGGGAACCGTTCTCGGCTTCCTGGTCGGCATCATTCCGGGCTCGGCCCACATCATCTCGTCGTTCGTCTCCTATGCGCTGGAACGACGTCTGTCGAGGCATCCGGAGCGCTTCGGCCACGGCGCCATCGAAGGCGTTGCGGGTCCGGAGTCGGCCAACAATTCTGCCACGTCGGGCGCTTTCGTGCCCATGCTCGCGCTCGGGGTGCCGTCGGGCCCGATCCCCGCGGTGATGATCGCGGCGATGATGGTGCACGGAATCTCGCCGGGACCTCTGCTCATCTCGCAGCAGCCGGACCTTTTCTGGGGCTTCATTGCCAGCATGTACGTCGGGAACCTCGTCCTTTTGATCTTGAATCTCCCGCTCGTCGGGGTCTTCGTCAACGTGCTGAGGATTCCCTACCCTCTGCTTTACCCCGCCATCCTGATGTTTTGCGTTCTCGGAGTGTACGCGGTCAACGGGAGCGCAGTCGACGTCGGCATCATGGCGGTCATGGGCGCGCTCGGTTATTTGCTGCGCAAGTTTGACTTCGAGACCGCGCCGATAGTATTGGGGCTGGTGCTGGCGCCGATGCTGGAAATGAGCTTTCGGCAGTCGCTGTCGATGTCGTCGGGAAGCTATCGAATTTTTTTCCACCGCCCGATCGCGGCGGGGCTGCTGGCCGCGGGTCTCGCGTTGCTCCTGCTGAGCGCGGTTCCTGTCCTCATGAAGAGAAAGGATTGGCGGCAAAAACTCGGGCTTGCCCACGGGCAAGAACAGGATATCCAGACCCTGACGGGAGGTGAACGATGAGCACGATCGGTGATCGCGATATTCACCACGGCCGCCGCCGGATGGCTTTTTTCGTGCTTCTGGTCGCCGCGGCGCTCGGCACCGGCGTCGAATCGCTGGCGCAAGAGAAATACCCGAGCCGTCCTATCACGCTGGTCGCGCCGTTTCCTCCGGGAGGCGTGGCCGATCTCACGGCCCGGCCGGTGGCGGCGGCGATGGAGAAGGTCCTCAAGAGTCCGGTTGTCGTCGTCAACAAGACCGGAGCGGCCGGCGCGGTCGGCATGTCTTTCGTCGCCAACAGCAAACCCGACGGCTACACCTTGCTGATGGCGCTGTCGAGCATTTCGATCATCCCGGAAGCGGACAAGCTGTTCAACCGCAAGCCGGCCTACACCATGGACCAGCTCGTTCCCATTGCGCTGATTTCCGCGGACCCGACGATCTTCGTCGTGCATGCGGACCGTCCGTGGAAGAGCATCAAGGACTTCGTGGACGACGCAAAAAAGCGGCCGGGCGAGATCTCCTTTTCTTCTTCCGGGGTCTACGGCACCTTGCACATGGCGACGGAGATGTTTTCCCACGCCGCGGGGATCGAGTTGAAGCACGTGCCCTACGCCGGGGCGGGGCCGGCATTGACGGCGATCCTCGGAGGGCATGTGGATACCCTGGCATCCGGACCGGCTGTCGTGATTCCGCAAATCAAGGCGGGCAAGCTCCGTCCGCTGGCGGGTTGGGGCGCGAAGAGGGTCGCTTCGCTGCCCGACGTGCCCACTTTCAGAGAGCTCGGCTACGACATCGAGTTCTATATCTGGGCGGGAATGTTCGCTCCTCGGGGGACGCCGAACGCCGTCATGGCCAGGATCCGCGAGACCGTGAAGCAGGCGGTGAACACGCCCGAGTTCAAGGCCGCTATGGAGAAGCTGGCAACCCCGATTGCCTACATGGATGCGCCGGAATTCCAGAAATTCTGGGAGAAGGACGCAAAGATGCTCGCGGCAGCGATCAGACGGATCGGCAGGGTCGAGATTCCGGAGGCCAAACTTCCCCCGGCCAAGTAACCCTGAGGGGAGGCTTCGTCGGGGCCTGGAGCCAAGATTCTTGCGGGGGGACGGCGGTCCGGCTGCTCTACAGCAGAGATCGTGGCTACGTCGCGCACGCGTGGAGCGCCGGCAGAAGCTCGCTCGCGAACAGGTCGAGTGAGCGGCGGCAGGCTTCCCGGGAAATCCCCGGAACGGAAAAACGGCAGATCAGATGCCCGACTCCGAGCTCGCGCGCGAAGCGCCGGATCGTGCTCAGGCAGGTATCCGGGTCGCCGATGACGATCCGGTCCTCGGCGAGCCTGCCGATGTCGATCTTCCCCTCGGGACGTTTCACGACGGGATGCGGCCAGCGGAAATACATGCTCTCGAAGGCGCGCAGAAAACCTTTGCCTGCGAGAGCGGCCGCCTCGCTGGCGCTCTCGGCCACGAACACGTAGCGGAACAGCGCGACCTCGCCCGCGCCCCGACCGTTTTCGGCGCATGCCTCCCTGTACAGACGGGCGCACGGCGAAAGCTCGCCCAGCGCCGCCGAGGGTCCGGCGAGCCAGGCATCGCCGAAGCGCGCCGCCCGCCGCAGCGCGGCTTCCGTCCAGGCTCCGAACCAGATCGGCGGTCTCGGACGCTGCAGGGGGCGCGGGGTCACGGTCGCGTTTTCCACTCGATAGTGCTTGCCGCGAAAGGTGACCTTTTCTTCCGTCCAGAGGCGCCCGAGCAGCATGGCTCCTTCGTCCATCCGGCCGCGCCGCTCCGCGAGCGAAAGACCGAAGGCGGCGAATTCCTCCGGCGCGTAGCCCGCGCCGACTCCGAGAATCAGGCGGCCGGCGGAGATCCGGTCCACCAGCGCTCCTTCCTCCGCCACCGCCAGCGGGTGATACAGGGGAAGGAGGAGCACTCCGGTTCCGAGCCGAAGGCGGCGCGTGCGCGCGGCGAGAGCCGCGAGGCCGAGGAGCGGCGCCGGGTACAGCACGGGATTGTTGTGGTGCTCGCCGAGCCAGACCGAATCGAAGCCCGCCTCTTCCGCGCGCTCGCACTCGCGGAGCGTTTCCTCGAAGCTCTCCTGACCCTGAAGCGGGCTCAACCCGACTTTCACGGCGGTTCCCTCCGCGCACCGGCCGCCGGCGACGGACCGGACAGGAGGCGGCGCGTTGCGGCGCAGATTATTGAACTCGCCGGCGGCTGTCAAATCGGCGCCCGGGGCCGCGCCGTCTGTTGTATCGGCGGCTCGGATTGGGCTAAGCTGGGGTCGAGAGGTGCGCGCGCCGATGAAACAGACATGCTTCGTGTGCCAGAACGTCGACTGCAAGAGCCGGGGCTCGGAACAGCTCATGAACCGGCTGGCGGAGGAGGTGGCCGCCCGCTCGCTCGATGTCGAGGTGAGACCCTACCTTTGCTTCGGCGCGTGCGAGCACGGGCCGAATATCGTGATTCACCCGCAGAAGACCTGGTACGCGGGCGTCCGGCAGGAGGACCTTGCCGAGATCCTCGAATCCCTGGCCGGCGGTCCGCCGGTCAGCCGCCTCGACACCATCGATCCGGCTCTGAAGGACATCATCTATTCGCTGCTCGATACGGGAGCGTTCTGAACCGCGCCGTCCGCGAAGCGGCGCGAGATCGGAGGGCCTCGCCATGCCGAAGATCCAGAGGCTCAGCCACGTGGTGCTCTACGTCCGCGACCTCGACAAGATGACGGCCTTCTACCGCGACGTGCTCGGTCTCGTCGAGTACCGCGCGTACCCGGGCCGCATGGTTTTCATGACCCCCGATCCGCGGCTCGACGATCACCAGCTGGCGCTCGTCAAGGGGCGGGAAGGCGAAGCCAAGATCGTCGCGCACGTCGCCTGGCAGGTGGAAACTCCGGCCGACGTGAAAGCCTTCTACGAGCGCTTCAAGGCGCTCGGCGTTCCGATCGACCACTGCGTCAGCCACGCTTACGAGGTCATGGGAAACACCGTCTCGTGCTATTTCCTCGATCCCGAGGGCAACCGCCTGGAAGTTTACGCCCTCGTGGCGCGCCGCGACGCCGCGCGCGTCAACCGGCCTCTCGATCTCGATCGGAGCGTTGATGAAATCATCGCTCAGGCAAGCGGCCTGCCGCGCGCGGTTTCGTGAGAATCGGCAAGGTTGCCGGGTCCTCGGCCGTCTACCGGCGGTTGAAAAGCGGTTGCGTGGTCGGGGATCCCGATCCCGACCAGGCGGAAGCGCTGCTGCAAGCGGTCCGCCGGGTGCGCCCGGAAGCGGCGCACGAAATCGAGCAGTCGATCACCCGATCGCGCGCCTTACGCTCCAGGCAGTAGCTTTTCGCCGTCCGGAAAGAGAAACGAGCCCGGAGAACGGCTACGGCCAGCCGTAGAACCGCTTCGCGTTCTCGCCGAGAATTCGCGCCTTGGTCTGTTCCGAGAGGTCCTTGCGGTCGCGGATGGTCGCGACCGCGCGCGGGAACATCCCGTCCCAGTGGGGATAATCGGAGGCGAACAGGATCTTGTCGTCGCCGATACGCTCGATCACATAGGGGAGCATTTCCTCCTCGGGCTCCGTGGCGAAGAACCAGTTCCCGCTCTTCACGTAATCGCTCGGCTTCTTCCTGCAGAGCGGCGCTTCCACCTCGCCCCGCTTCTCCCATTCCTCGTCCAGGCGCTCCATCCAGTAGAGGACCCAGCCGGCACCGCATTCCAGGAAGGCGACGCGCAGCTTCGGGAAGCGCTCCGGCACGCCGCCGTAGATCATGCCGGCGAACTGGATGAAGGTCTCCACCGGGCGCCCGATGCTGTGCATGAAGATGAAGCTGTCGAAGCGGATCTCTCCTGCGGGCCCCTGGCGCCGGTTGTGGACGCAAAGGGGCACGTCGAGCCGCTCCAGCGTCTCGTAGATCGGCCAGAAGGTTTGCGATCCGAGATGCTCCCTGAGCCCCTGGGTGGCGATCGTGACTCCGGCGAGGCCGAGCTTCGTGATCGCGCGCTCGGCTTCCCGGACCGCGGCTTGCGGGTCCTGGAACGGAACCAGGGCGACCGCCTTGAGCCGGGGCGACTGGCGGCAGACGTCGGCGACGAAGTCGTTGTAGGCGCGGGCGTACGCGATCGCGTAGTCGCGCTCGATGACGCTGCTCACGGCGAAGCTGCTCGTCGGAAAGAGCACGGAGAGGTCGATCCCTTCGGTGTCCATGTCGCGCAGCCGCGTCGGAACATCGTTGTTTTCCAGCCCTCCGAGACGGCCGCCCATTCCCGTATCCATGCCGTCGGACGGCAGCAGAGGCCGCCCCCGCCGGCAGAACGGCTCGGGCAGGAACCTGCGGATCTCCGGATCCTTTTCGACAATATGGCCGTCGGCATCGATCGTCTTCATCCCAACCTCCTCGCGTGAGCGCCACGGAGCTTATGACGGCCGGGCGGCTCGTGTCAATCGGAGCGCGACAGGAGCCCCGCCGAACGCGTTGACAGCGTCACGGGCGCGTGTTAGATGCGCCGTGGGGTCTCGTCCGGCACGGCAAGGCAAGAACGCGCTCAGACCATTCCGCTTCGAGAGGAGGGGGCGACGATGCGCAAGAATGCAGGGCGTGCTTGGTTCCTGATCGGATCGATGCTGGCGGCAACGGCAGGCGCGTGGCCGCTTTCCCCCGCCCGCGCGCAAACGGACACCGTCAAGCTCGGCGACCTTTCCGCGATCTCCAACGCGGCGATCTACATCGCGATCGAGAAGGGATTTTTCAAGGAGCAGGGCATCGTCACGGAGATCTCGAGCTTCGCTTCGGCGGCCAAGATGGTCCCGGCGCTGGTCGCGGGCGAGCTGGAGGTCTCGGTCGGTTCGGCGAGCGCGGGCCTGTTCAACGCGGTCGCGCAGCAGGCGCCGTTTCGCATCGTCGCCGACAAGGGACAGGCGCGCGAGGGCCACGGTTTCACGCTGCTCACGGTGCGCAAGGATCTCGTCGACTCGGGTCAGGTCAAGAGTTTCCGGGACCTCAAAGGAAAGAAGATCGCGCTCCTGGCGAAGGGAAACATCCAGCACTACCTGATCGGCAAGATGGCCGAGGAGGTCGGGCTCACCATCAACGACGTCGAGCTCACCTTTCTCAACGCCCCGAGCCAGCTCAAGGCGCTGGAGACCAGGGCCGTGGACGCGGCCTACGCCGTCGAGCCGTGGGCGGCGCGCTTTCAGGAGCGCGGCGTCGCGGTTCGCTTCCGTACGCCGGACGAGGTGCGCGGCCTGGGTCCCGTCCAGGTCGGCGTGATCATCTATTCGGGCAGGTTCATCGCGGAGCGAAGGGCGGTGGCGCAGCGCTGGATGAACGCCTATCTCAAAGGGGCGGCGCTGTTTCACAAGAACGGCCTCAAGGATCCCGAGATCGCGGCGATCCTCGAGAAGTACACCAAGGTTCCGGCGAACACGATCCGCGCCGCGATCCCGCACTATCAGGAGCCCAACGGTCGCGTGCTGGTGGAAAATCTCGCCGATCAGGCCGAGTGGTTCGCGCGAAACGGGATGCAGCAGCGCGTCAAGGTCGAAAACGCGCTCGACCTGAGCTTCTTGAAGAAGTGAGCGGCGCGCTCGCAAGGGATGCCCTCATGCCCAAGGACCTGCGCGATTTCCTGAGAGAGATCGAAGCCGAGGAGCCGCAGCAGCTCTTGCGCGTCCAGCGGGAGGTCGATCCGCGCTTCGAGGTCACGGGGGTGCTCGCGCGCCTGGAAAAAGAGCGGAAGTTTCCGATCGTGATCTTCGAGAAGGTGAGGGGCTCGGCGCTTCCGGTGGTGACCAACGTGCACGCGGACGCGCGCCGCCTCTTTCGCGCCATCGGCCTCAAGAACGCTTCGCTGCCGGAATTCATCCGCGAGTACGCCGCCCGCGAGGATTCTCCGCTGCCGCCGGTGATCGTCGGCGAGGCGCCGGTGCAGGAGATCGTGTCGACGGGAAGCGAGGTCGACGTGACGCGGCTTCCGATCCTCACCTATCACGAGAAGGACGCGGGCCGTTATATCACCGCCGGCTTCGGGATCATGCGCGACCCCGACTCAGGGGTGCGCAACGCCGGTATCTACCGGCTGATGGTGCACTCCCCCGACACCCTCGGTGTGCAGCTTTCGGAAACCGCCCACGGGCACTACATCTGGCAGGCCTACGAGCGGCGCGACCGCCCGACGCCGATGGCGGTCGCGATCGGCCATCATCCGGCGTTCTACATCGGCTGTCTCTCCTTCACCTCGCTGGAAACCGACGAGTTCGCCGTAGCCGGCGGCATCCTGGGCGAGCCCGTGGAGCTGGTCCGCTGCCGCACGCTCGATCTCGAAGTTCCGGCCCGGGCGGAAATCGTGCTCGAATGCGAAATTCCGCCGCGCGTGCGCAAGCCCGAAGCGCCGTTCGGCGAATACCCGGGCACCTACGGGCCGCAGCGCAACAATCCGATCGTGCGCGTCAAGGCGATCACCATGAGGCGCGACGCGCTCTACCAGTCGAGCTTCGTCGGGCACGCGGACAACCTGCTCCTTTCCGGGATCGTGCGCTCGACGACGATCATGAAGACCGTGAAACTCGCGTCGCCCAAGGTGCGGGCGGTGCACGTGCCCCCTTCGGGACGCTGCCGGTTCATCTGCTATCTCGCCATCGAGAAGATCATCGAGGGCGAGCCCAAGAACGCCGCGATG
The DNA here is from genome assembly GCA_035574315.1 of Candidatus Zixiibacteriota bacterium. Classification (NCBI taxonomy): domain Bacteria; kingdom Pseudomonadati; phylum Candidatus Zixiibacteriota; species Candidatus Zixiibacteriota bacterium. The sequence goes on along the minus strand of DATLYW010000007.1, from coordinate 12,570 downwards.
GCGGCGTTCGCCGCCGACCCGTTCCTCAAGTACGTCGTCGTCGTCGACCAGGACGTCGACATCCTCAGCGACGACGAGGTCTTGCACGCGATCGCGACCCGCGTGCGCGCCGACACCGACATCTTCATGGTGACGCACGCCAAGGGCTCGCCGCTCGACCCGGCCTCCTACGACCCGGCGGCGGGATCGCACCTGGTGACCAAGGTGGGCGTCGACGCCACGCGCAAAGCGAACTATCCGGAGGAGATCCGGGTTCCCGGCGCCGACTCGATCAAGCTCGAGGATTACCTGCCCGGCTGGAGCGGCCGGTCGTGACGGCCGGACGGCGTCAGCGCGCGCCGGCGTAGTACTCGACCCGCCGTTCGATGAAAGCGATCGCCTCCGAGACGGCGAACGCGAACAGAAAGACGATGATGACCAGCGCCCAGAACTCTTCCATCAGGAAATACTGGGAATAGAGCTCGAAAAGCTCGCCGACTCCGATGATCGAGATCAAAAGCTGGCCGATCACCACGCCTTTGACGCCGCGGATCGCGCCGAGGCGGAATCCCGCGAGCATCTCGGGGAGCGCGCTGAGCAACAGGACCTTGGTGTAGATCTGCCAGGGCCGGGCGCCGAAGCAGCGCGCCATCTCGACGAGCGAACGGTCGGCCTGCCGGACGCCCACCTGCGTGTCGAGGGCGATGACGAAGACGGCGAACAGGAAGACCGTCACCACCACCGTGGTCTCGCCGATGCCGAGCACCGCCATCAGGATCGGCACGATCGCGGAAATCGGGGCGCTGGCGAAGATGTTCACCCACGTCCCGAGAATCCTTCCGGCGCTCTCCAGCCGCGCCATGACGATGCCGACGGGGACTCCGACGAGCAGGGCGGAGCCCATGCCGAGGAAGAAAGAGCGCAGCGAAATGATGGCGGCGTCGGCGAATTTCTCGGTCGGCACGAAGGTGAAGCCGGCGGCCACCACGGCCGAGAACGGCGGAACGATGGCGGAGAACCTCGCCCGCCCGACCAGCTCCCAGACGACGAACCAGAGGAGGAGCGAAAAAACGGACGGAATCCTTCTGCCGAACAGAATCATGACAAACAATAGCCCGGCAAGTGCGCTCGTTGCTCTGCAGACGTTGGTATCCTGTTACCCTGGCCGGGATCTCGCAACAGCGGTCGAATGTTCAAAACGTTCAAGCCGTGCCGCGGCGACGTCATACGTACCGCCTCAGGATCTGCCAGATTTCGTCGATCACGTCGAGGTAGTTCTTGTCGCGGCGTATCTCGTCCGGCTGGCGCGCGCCGCGGTCGATCTCGGGGCGGATGATCTTCGAGACGGTTCCCGGGCGCGGCGACAAGAGCACGATCTGATCCGAGAGGTACGCCGCTTCCTCGATGCTGTGGGTAACGAAGACCACGGTCTTTTGCCGGTGCCGCAACAGATCGAGGAGGTCTTCCTGGAATTTGCGCCGCGTCTGCTCGTCGACCGAGGAAAAGGGCTCGTCCATCAGGATGATGTCGGCATCGACGGCGAGGGCCCGCGCGAGCCCCACCCGCTGCCGCATTCCGCCGGAGAGCTGATGGGGATAGCTCGACTCGAACTGCGAGAGCCCGACCTCGGCGATGTATTTGCGCGCGATCTCCTCGCGGCGCGGCTTCGGAACGCCCCGCAGCTCGAGGCCGAAAGCCACGTTGCGCAGCACGTTCGCCCAGGGCAGCAGCGCGAAGTCCTGGAAGACGAAGGCCCGCTCGGGTCCCGGCCCTTCCACTTTTTTGCCCTTCACCCGAACCTCGCCGCGGCTCGGGGGGATGAGCCCGGCGATGATCTTGAGCAGGGTGGTCTTGCCGCAGCCGCTCGGTCCGAGAAGGGTGCTGAGCTTGCCGCGGGGAATGGAAAACTCGACGTCCCGCAGGGCCTCGACGCCGCCCTCGTAGGTTTTTCCCACCCCCCGCACTTCGACGATCGCTTCCGCGGACATTCTCAGGATCCCCGGATTTCCGGCGGAAAGAGCCTTCGTTCCAGCCGCTCGAGCAGGTAGATCGAAATGGCCGCGAGCGCCACGATCGAGGCGATCGCGGCGAACATCTTCGGGTAGTCGGCGACCGAGCTGTGATAGCTGATCAGGTCGCCGATCCCGGTGGGGGTGATGAGCAGCTCGGCGATGACGATGCCGATGAAGCCCATGGCGAGGCCGAGCCTCAGGCCGGCGAAGATCAGCGCAGCGGCGTGCGGCAGGATGATTTTCACCAGCTCCTGGCGCGGGGTTCCCAGAAAGGCGCGGCACATCTGGATCAGCGACGGGTTGGTATTGCGGATACCCTTGTAGGAATTCATGACGACCACGGGAGCGGCGAGCACCACGACGGCGAGCACCTTCGAGGTAAGACCGATGCCGTAGGTGAAGGTGATCAGCGGAATGATCGCAGCCATCGGCGCGGCCTGCAGGATGATCAAGGCCGGCAGCGCCAGCCACTCCACCGAGCGCGAAAGCCCCATCGCGATACCGAAGCCGATGCCCCCCGCGCCGCAGAGCGCGATGCCGATCACGAGGGGCTGCAGCGTGGAAAGATAGGCTTTCGGCAGGCTGCCGTCGGCGGTCATTTCCAGGAGCGCCCACAGCGTGCTGCTGAAGGGCGCAAAGGCGAAGCTGATCGGCCACCGTCCGGCGACTTCCCAGCTGCCGAAGAAGAAGGCGAAAGAGAGCAGCTGCCAGAAGAGCCGGTTCGTGGCCTTCTCTCTTGCGGTCGTCACCGGGCAGTATCCTCGGGATGCGATCGTTTGCGGGAAGCCGCCCGGCGCGCCCCGCAAACGAGCCGCACCGGGCGCAGGGTACGCGGGCCGGGCCCTATTTGAGGCTGGCCAGGGCCTCCTTGAGCGGGGCGAGATACCAGAAATCCTCGACCTTGAGGTTCTCGCCCTTGATCGCGCCGGAAAGACTGTAGAATTCGAGGTCGTTCTTCGCTGCGCTCTCGCCGCCGCCGTCGTCGGGAAAGACGCCGTTCTGCACCGCTTCCTTGTAAAACGGCAGGATTTCCCCCTCGAGCTTGGCCGGAAGATCCTTCAGAAGCCCCAGGCGCTTCCGTTCCTCGACGATCCAGGCCGGGTCCTTGTTGATCGCGCGATTGACCTTGATCAGCTCCTCGAGGAAGATCCGGACCGCGGCGCGGTTCTTATCGAGAAACGCGCGCGTCGCGAACAGCGCTTCGTCGCTCGCCTTGACGTTTCCCAGCGGCAGCACGATGAACTTGTCCGGCGCCTCCTTCATGACCAGGTTCTTGTTAGGGGCGTCGAGAATGGTGGCCTTGATGTTGCCCTTGAGCAACGCCAGAGCGCGCACCTGGGATCCCGGGACGTAGCTGATGTTCTTGTACTTGATGCCGTGGTTCTTGGCCATCAGGATCATGATCGCTTCGGTCCCCGAGCCGCGCGCGTGCACCGCGATCTCCTGGCCGTCGAGGTCCTTCCAGCTCTTGTAGCTCTCCTTGTTGACGACCGGGAAAAACTGCAGCGCGCTCAGCTGGAAGAAAAAGCGGATCGGAACCGTCGCTTTTTGCACCGCGGCGTACGGGGTTCCCTGGCCGACATCGGCCTGACCGTTGATCACGGCCTGGGTCGCGAGCTCTTCGTTCTTGAAGGACGTGATCTCCACGTCGACGCCGCGCGCCTTGGCGCGCTCGGCGGCGATCAGCAGCGGCAACTCGTCGATCGAGACCACGTCGCCCAGGGCATAGCGGATCTTGGTCCGGGCCTGGGCCGCGCCCGCCTCCGCAGGCACGGCGAGCAGAGCCGCGAGAGCGAAAAGACTGACTGTCGCCATCATCCTTTGAACCATCGCGCCACCTCCTGTTCGGACTCGGGTATCGGGGCATATCGCGGACCGGGCCGCCTGTCAAGCCGGGCGGTTGCGCTAGCGGGCGGGCTCGATCAGCGAGAAGTCGAAGACCTGTTTCGGGTCGATCTCGCGCGTGATCCCCTCGGCGAGCCGGGTCTCCCGGATCACGGTGCGCATCAGCTCCGGGTCGATCCTGCCGTCCGGGGTCTCGGCCTTTTTGTGGTAGTCGTAGATCTTCGACACCAGGTCGTCGTCTTCCAGCCGCAGGAAGCGCTTCAGGATGGCGACGGTTGCCGGCTTGTTCGCGCGGGCGAAGGCCCGGGCGCGCGCGAGCGCCCGGATCACGCGGCGCACCTGGTCCGGAGAGCGCTCGATGGTCTCCTTCATCGTCACCAGACCGGTGCTCGGGAGCCGGACGAAGTTGCCGCCGAAGCCGAGCGGCTTGAAGCCCTCGCGGTAGGCGATGAAGTTGTGCGGCGGGTTGAGGAGCCCCGCGGCAATGCGCCGCGCCTGGAGCGCGGCGAGCATGTTACCCTGCGCGCCGACCGCCAGCATCGTCACCTGCGACGGATCGATCCCCGACCTGGCCAGGATGCTGCGCATGGTGACGTCGTGCAGGCCGCCGCGGGAGGAGATGCCGAGGAGCTTGCCCTTGAGGTCGGCGATACCGCCGATGTCGGGCGTCCCGACGAGATCCAGCAGCGGCCGGTCAACGAAGCACATCACGACCCGGGTGTCGATGCCCCGCACCGCGGCGACCACCCCGGACCCCACCGTCGTGGCGTACTGGATGTCGCCGCTGAGCAGCACCTTGATGTTCAGCGCGGCGGCCATCAGGATGAGGTCGACGTTGAGCCCCTCTTCCTGGAAGAAGCGTTGCTCGCGCGCCACGGCGAGCGGCATCGTGGTGACCGTGAACGACGGCACGCCGATTTTCACGTTCTCGGCGGCGACTCGGAGCGGGAGAAACGCCGCCACCACGGCGAGGCACGCGAGGAGCCGGCGGGACTGGCCGGAGGGCCGTCGTTCCAGGCGATCGAGTCGGCGGTCCATCTGCACCTCCGCGAGGCGCCCGCGTCAGTCGAGCGGGTAAAGACGGCGGGCGTTGTCGTTGAGGATTTTCCGTTTGGAAGCGTCGCTCAGCGCCGTGTGGTTGACGATCGGCAGGGAAGCGCCGGGATAGCGGCTGTCGAAATGGCTGTAATCCGATGCAAAGACGATCCAGTCGTCGCCGATCGCTTCTGCCGCGTGCGCCAGCTCGGTTTCGTCGGGCTCGCAGGAGAAATAGATCTGGCCGCGCTCCAGCAACCGGCTGGGCTCGGTCTTGAGCGTGGGCAGCTGGACCCCGAGGATCTCGAAATGCTCGTCCAGGCGGTTGAGCCAGTAGGGCACCCAGCCGCAGCCCGATTCGAGAAAGACGAACCGGAGCTTCGGAAAACGGTCCAGCAACCCCTCGCCGACGACTACCGAAAGCGCGATCATCTGCTCGAAGACGTGGCCGAAGAGGTGCGAGTAAAAGAAATTGTCGACACGCATCGTCCCCGTGGCCTCGGAGCCATACCGGCCGAGAAACATGTGGACGCAGATCGGTACGTTCAGTCGCTCGGCCGCGGCGTAGATCGGAAAGAAGTAAGGATCGCCCATGTGACGGCCGCGCAGGTTGGGAAAGAAAGAGACGCCGACGAATCCCAGTTGCGTCACGGCGCGCTCGAGCTCGGCCACGGCCGCGGGGATATTCTGTTGCGGGAGCACTGCGGTGCCCTTGAGGCGCGACGGGTTCGCCGAGCAGTATTCCGCCACCCAGCTGTTGCGCGCCCGCGCCAACTCGGCGGCGAGCTCGCCGTCTTCCAGCGCCGGGATCGATCCCCCGAAGCTCCCGCCGAAAAGGACTGCGACGTCGATCTGCTCGCTGTCCATGTCGATCAGCCGCGCCCGCGGATCCTTCATGCCTTCGCGGCGGGGGTGCGGCCGGTTGTAGGGACCGCCGATCCCGATCCCGGGACCGCTCGGCTTCGGCCACGGCTTGCCCTCGATGAAGAGCCGCGTATGGCCGTCGTTGCCGGGGCGGCGCTCCGGCGCCGCGGCGCGGAACCGCGCCGGGAGCCGCTCGCGCCAGTCGATGTGGGTCTCTTCCAGGTGACCGTCGGCATCGACGGTGGGAAATCTGGTCATTTCCGCTTCCTCCAGTCGAGGGGTTGGCCGACGCGTGCAATCTACAATCACCGGGAAAGCGAAATCAAGCTCGATTCGAGGGGCGGGAGCGAAAACTTTTGCCGCGCGTTGCGGCTCCAAACCACTTGCGGTTTCCGGTTCCCGGGTTCTGGCTTTTTATTCGTAGAAGGTCGTCGTCGACGCGCGAACCGAAGAGATTCTGCGGGCGGCCTGAGGCACGCCGGCTCAGCGGGTCAGCGCGACGGCGCGCTTTTGAACGTTCCGGGTCTCGGACGGCGGCTTGCGGTGGAAGCCGGAAGATTTTCCGGCGCGGGATCGCGCGGTCGCCGGGCGCTGATTTGCTCCCCGATCAGGCGCAGCGTGCCGAGCAGGCGCTCCGGAGTTCCCCAGTCGGCCCAGGTCACGCCGCGCGCCGGCAGGACGACCAGGGAGCGGCGGTGCTCGAACGGGAGCGCCTCGAGGATGCCTTTGGAGAAGTTGAGCGCGGGGAGCCTCTGATAAACCCGTTCGGTGACGTCCTTCTCGTCCGGGGTGTCGACGGCGGCCCGGACCTCCTCGATCATCCGATGAAGCCCGGGGACCGCGCGCGGGACCACCGACAGGAAGGTCTTGCAGGCGAAGACGGTCACCATCGTATTCCACAGCGCCTCGCGCGAAATGACCTTGGCTGCCGCCTCGGAAGGGGGCTTTTCCACGAACATCTCGATCTGGCGGACCGAGCAGGATCGAGAATCGTCGATCTTTTTTCCCGGCACGATATAGCCGTAGTCCGGGTCGGGTCCTCGAGGGTCCACACCCAGGAGCACCAGGCGGGAAAGGTCCGACTCGACCACGCTGAACGCGCGCCGGACGTGGCTCATGAAGCGCTCTTCCTCGAGCACGAAATGATCCGAAGGGAAGATCGCGACGATCGCGTCCGGATAACGCTTGTGGACATGGAGCAGCGGGAGCAGGATTCCCGGGACGGTGTCCCTGTTTGCGGGCTGGACGACCACGTTGTCGGGCGGCACGGCCGCGAGCTGCCGGCGGACTTCCGGAAAGCTCAAGTGCTCTTTGGAGACGACGACGAACAGCTTCTCCAGAGGAACGACGCGCGCGGCCCTGTCACAGGTGTGTTCCAGCATCGAGCGGCGGCCGATGAAGTTGACGTACTGCTTGGGGAGATCGTCGCCGCGCAACCGGCGCACGAACTCGCGCAGTCGCCTCCCGTCCCCCCCGAAAGCACGATCCCGCAGCGCGTTGCGGAACGCGGCAGGCTTGCAGGCGTGGTATCGCTCATGAGTTTCCCTCTCGCGCCCCGCTTCGGGCGCGCCCGGAGAACGGCCGATTTCGAGGGTGACTCTCGCCCACCCCTGAGGAGTCCGCTATCGGGTGAACACCCTAGATTGACGGGAAAATAGCCTTACGGTCTTGCGGGCCCGGGAGTGATGCAAAAGGCCTGTAAAAACCGGGCGCGGGGCTGCAAGCGCGCGGAAAATCAGAGCAAATCGCGGCGGCCCTGGATCATGGTCTGGCACGCGGGCTCTCTCCGGACAAACCGGGGCGCCGGCTGTACGATCCCGGCGCTTCGGTGCGAAAGGTTGTCCATCGATGTTCGTCGTTGTGCGCGGGCGTCACTGGCACGTCTCTTGCCCCACGGCGGAGCAACCTCCGGTTGGATTTGTTCTATGCGGTGGGAGCTCGGTGAAATCTTTCGCGTGCGGGAGTACAAGGGGCGCGCCATGCGCGCCGCTTCCTATCAGATCAAGGCTTCCGAATGGGTTCCCGAGGCGTGGGTCTCCCACCGCACCGAGAGAGGCTGGAGGCGGTTATGGGTCCAGAGCTTCAGCCATCTCCTCGGTCCGCCGCCTCGCACCTTCGCGACGCAAGAAGAGGCCGACGCCTGCGCCTTTCTCATGGCCCAGGCCCTGATCGACCGGATTCAGGCCGATCCGGGCTCGGCTCCGTGCGAGACCGGGCGGCCCTTGTCGCGCTATCTTTGCCGGCTGCTCGGTGGACGCCGCCGCGGCGTCAAGCCGCGGTGAGGCAACGTAACCCCGCCGTTCGAAGCGCCTTTTTTTCTCCGCCCGCTGCAGTCGAAAAAATCGATCCATTCCACGGGTCGCGTTGACAGCGCGGCTTGGCCTCGACTACGATCGCGCCGCGGCGCTCGGACCGGCGGCAAGGGCCGCCCGGTGCCGCCGGAGACTCGTTCAGGAGGAGGCAGCATGCACGGCGGAAAGGCACTGGTCGAGATTTTCAGGCGCGCGGGCGTCGACTACGTCTTCTCGTCTCCGGGAACCGAGTGGCCCCCGGTCTGGGAGGCGCTCGCGGAAGCGCGGGAGCGCGGCGAGTCGCGTCCGACTTACATCAACTGCCGTCACGAGGCGGCGGCGGTCGCCGCGGCGTCGGGTTACACCAAGGTCACAGGCAGGCCCCAGGCGGTGCTGCTCCACGCCACCGCCGGGCCGCTGAACGCGGCGATGTTTCTTCGCGCCGCCTACCAGGAGCGCGTGCCGATGGTGGTCTGCTGCGGCGAGTCCTCCGCCTTCGGCGAGGAGAAACGCCTTCCCGACCCGGGCAACCAGTGGGTTCACGATCTCACCGACGTCGGCGGTCCCGCCGAGCTTCTCAGGCGCTGCGTGAAGTGGAGCGAGCGGATCGCGTCTTCGTCGATCCTGATCGCGTCGATCGAGCGCGCCCTGGAGATCGCCGTGGAGCCGCCGGCAGGTCCGGTGCTGCTCGGCCTTCCTTTCGAGTGCCTGCTGGACGAGGTCGCCTTGCCCGAATACCGTCGCGCCCGCCGTGTGACGCGGCCGGCGGAGCTGGATGAACGCGCGCTCGACGAAGCGGCCCGGCTGCTGCTGAACGCGCAGTCTCCGGTCGCGGTGACGGAGCACGCGGGGCGCGACGCCGCGGCGGTCGCGCCGTTCGTCGAGCTTTGCGAGGCGCTGGCGATGCCGGTGATGGAGTCGTTCCGCCCGGCCTTTTTGAACTTTCCGCGCACCCACCCGCTCTATCTCGCCTACGATGCGCGGCGCGTCGCCAGCGCCGATCTCGTGCTGGTCGCGGACGCGGTCACTCCGTGGTATCCGCTGGAGAAAGGGCCGAGGGCGGACGCCAAGGTCCTGTTCCTGGGCGACGAGTACCCGTACTCGCGGCTGCCGTTCTGGGGCTACGCGGTCGATCTGGCGCTCGTCGCGCCTCCGGCGGTGACGCTTTCCGCGCTCGCGCGCCGCGTCAAGCAGACCGAAGCCCACGCGGCGAACCGCGCCGCCTGGGAGGAGCGGGCGCGCGAGATCCGGGAAGAGCACGAGCGGCAGGCCGCGGCGGCGCGGAGCGACGCCGCCGCGCATCGGGCCGACGTTCCCATCGACCCGCGCTGGCTCTGCCAGGCGCTGGCCGAATCGATCCCCGCGGAGGCGATCGTGCTGGAGGAGACGACGGTGCACCGTACGCTGATCCAGAGCACGCTTCCGCGCAGCGAGCCGATGTCGTATCTCGCGCGCGTCACGGGCGGCCTCGGCGTCAGCCTCGGCTACGGCGTGGGTGCCAAGCTGGCGCGCCCGGAAAAGCCGGTTTTCGTCCTGATCGGCGACGGCGGGTTTCACTACAATCCGGTACCCGCGTGCCTCGGCCTGGCGCAGGAATACGAGCTGCCGGTCATCGTCGTGGTCTTCAACAACCAGCGCTACCTGTCGATGGAGCGCGGCCTGCTGCGCTATTATCCCGACGGCGCGGCGAAAAGGAGCAGCGTTCATTTCGGCGGGCCGATCGCGCCGAACCCCGACTACCGGCTGTACGCGGAGATTTACGGCGGCTACGGCGTTCGCGTCACCGATCCGGGACAGATCCACGCCGCGGTCGCCAGAGCCCTGGAGGAAAGCGCCAGGGGAAGGCTCTCGGTCATCGACGTCGTGCTGAACGACTACACACCGCGGGGATGAGCGGGAACGGAAATGTCCCGCGTCCAGCGTCCCGAGTCCCGGTTTCCAGGCCGGTTTCTGGCCGGTTCACCCGGTTGCGCGACAGAGCAGCGGGAAGAGAAGTGCACGTGCGGCTCCGGAACACGTTGAATCAGCCTTATGTCAAAGGTAAAGATTTGATTACATGAAAAAGGCTACACCGTTGGGTCAGGGCACAATGTGCTACTGGTGGGTCTCGTAAGAAAAGGGAAACTTCGTGTTAAGAAAATTGATCGTCAGACGCTTTAAGTCGCTGGAAGACGTCGCTGTCGAATTTCCTCGGATGGCGGTGCTCTTCGGTCCCAACGCGGCAGGGAAAAGTAATCTCCTGGACGCGATCCAAGCGCTGTCTCGCCTTGGAACGAGCCGGACGTTGTCCGATGCCTTGTCGGAACCCATAAGGGGATATCCAATAGAGGCGTTTGCTTTCCCGGAGGGGGGACTCGCTGCGCTGCTAAGCCAAAGGAGCGCAAGGTTTTCTCTAGAGGCGGAATTAGACGTAGGCAGGGAGCATTTTCTCTACAACTATCGGGTAACGATTGAGATCCAACCGGGTTCCGGCAGCTTGAGCGTGCAGGACGAGTATCTTGCTACGCTGGGGAAACGGGGTGAGCCAAAAGGAAATCCGTCGATAGAAAGAATCGAAGATCACATCCGAATTCGCCGCAAAAGCAAACCCGCGAATCCCAGACGGGAAAATCTCGGGCAAAATTACACGATTTTGTCGGATCCGCGATGGAGCGGCATTGAATACCGCGCCATCGAGCGTTGCCGGAACGAGCTGTCGGGTTGGCGCACTTATTACCTTGATCCCCGCGTTGCCATGCGTTCGGCGCGTCCACCGTCAGATGTGCGGGACATGGGAGTTTTGGGAGAAGATATCGCGCCATTTTTATACCGGCTACGAGCCGAGCAGCCGAAGCGGTTTGACGCCGTCAAACGAACTCTCCGCTCCTTGATACCAAGCGTAGAGGATCTTGCAGTGGACTTGGACAAGAAGCGCGGCACGCTGGACATTCTGGTTCGTCAGGGCGGAAAAGAATTTTCGTCGCGTATCGTTTCCGAAGGCACTCTTCGGGTGCTTGCACTGTGTGCTCTGACGGTCAACCCCTGGAGCGGTTCGCTTCTCGCCTTCGAAGAGCCAGAGAACGGCGTTCATCCGCGTCGTTTGGAGCTGATCGTAGAACTTCTAGCGTCGCTGGCCAGCGATCAAGGCCGGCAAGTTATTGTCACCACCCACTCGCCTCTTTTCTGTGACGCTGTGCTGAAACTTGCCAAAGACCGCCCGAAGGAGATCGCTCTGTTAAGAGTCCGACAGGGGCCAGGCGGTACCGAGATCTCTCCGTTTATTGCAACCGGGCCACTCTTCAAAGATCAGGAAATCGCCAAGGCTCTCACAACCGGGACCGAAGATGGGCTCTTCGAGAATCTCATCCTTCGGGGAATGATCGATGAGTAGACCGCTCACGGCGGATCTTTTCGTTGAAGATCGTGCCCACGAAGAATTTCTGAAAGCTATGATCAGCCGGATCGCAACGGAACAGAAGAAAAGTCTGATTCTTCGCGTGCGCTCCGCGAGAGGCGGCCATCCGCGCGTATGTGAAGAATTGTCGCTGTATCAAAAAAGTGTCTTGAAAGCTCCCGAAAGTCTTCCGATGCCGGACCTTCTCTTTGTCGCCATCGATGCCAACTGCAACCGCTGGAGTCGGGCGAGAAGGGATATTGAAAAAACCATCCAGCCGCAATTTACCGGCCGGACAGTTATCGCTTGCCCAGACCCTCACATCGAGCGCTGGTTTCTCGCTGATCCAGACTCATTTGCGCAGGTTGTCGGAGTTCGCCCGAGAATCGGCAAGAGAAAATGCGAAAGAGGCCATTATAAGGCGGTTCTTTCCAAGGCCATCGTCGATGCCGGGCATCCGAGCACGCTGGGCGGCATGGAGTTCGCGCGAGAACTTGTTGGGTCGATGGATCTATATCGCGCGGGCAAGAACGAAGCGAGCCTCAAACATTTTCTCGAGGATACCATCGCCCATTTCAGGACCCTCTAAAGTAGCGCGCCGATTGGTGCTATCGGGTAGCGCAGGGCTATCGGTCCGCCGCCTCGGGCAACAGGATTCACGCCTTCGACGGATCGATGCGGCGGAAATCCATACGTAGCGCAGGCCGTTGGGGTCACGCAGGCGTTGGGGTCAGGTCTAGCATTGTACTATCACGTCTTTGTGTTATAGGGTGGGGCCCCTATGGCTCGGCCCTTGCGGATTGAATATTCCGGCGCTCTGTATCACGTCACCTCTCGTGGCGACCGCCAGGAGCCGATCTTCGAGCGCAGGCGTTGGGGTCAGGTCTAGCATTGTACTATGACGTCTTTGTGTTATAGGGTGGACGCCTATGGCGCGGCCCTTGCGGATTGAATATTCCGGCGCTCTGTACCACGTCACCTCTCGTGGCGACCGCCAGGAGCCGATTTTCGAGGACGATGGGGATCGCAGGGCCTTTTTGGATCTGTTGGGCGAAGTGATCTTTCGGTATCGCTGGCGCTGCTATGCGTACTGCTTGATGGGCAATCACTATCATCTGATGATCGAAACTCCGGAGGGGAATCTCAGCAGGGGGATGCGGCAATTAAACGG
>DATLYW010000006.1 GCA_035574315.1 Candidatus Zixiibacteriota bacterium | reverse complement strand
CAGGGTGATGGGATCGACGGACATGAGATGGATAGATCCGTTTAGCCGGTTCAGGCCGGACGGATGTTCGTGCCGGTCGTCGGTCTTCCGTCTCCGCTCTTTCCTCGAACCTCGAACCGCTCTACGAAACACGCATCACTGTTTTTGCTTGATGATGAGATTCCCATAATCGTCCACGGTGCCGATCTGCTCGGGTTGAATGACCGTCGTGGTGTCGAGCTGTTCGACGATCGCCGGGCCGGGCACCGCATGTCCCGGCTCGAGCCGCTCGCGCGCGTAGATCGCACAGGGAAGCGTCCCGCGGGCGGGGCCAAAATAAACCCGGCGCTCGCCGGTGCGCGCCTGCTCGAGGGCGCGGCCGGTGCGTTTCGCCGGCGAGAGCCTGGCCTGCGGCACCAGGCCGATCGAGACCAGCCTGACGCTTACGAGCTCCACCGGCTCGCTTTCGGCTTTGTGCCCCGAGACCTGCTCGTGTTGGGCGTCGAAGCGCTGCCGCATGGAAGCCAGGTCCGACGGTGCAAGCGGCGGCATCGGGCAGGGCACCGTCAGCTCATAGCCCTGTCCGGCGTAGCGCAGATCGAGAAAGGGCTCGATGCGGATCTCCTGATCGCCGAACCCCTCGGCGGTGAGATCGCTCTTCGCCTCCGCGATCAGCTCGGCGAACAGCCTGTTGACTTCCTCGCAGTCCAGCTCCTCCAGGCCCGCGAGCTTGGAACGGACGTAGTCGTGCTTGACGTCCGACATCAGCAAGCCGAGAGCCGAATGGACACCGGGCGTCGGCGGGACCAGGACCGCCGGGATGCCCAGATCGAGGGCCATTCTGCCGGCGTGCATCGGGCCGCCGCCGCCGAAGGCGACCAGCGTAAAGTCCCTGATGTCGTAGCCGCGCTGCGAGGAGACCGCCTTGATCGCTTCCTCCATCTTGACGTTGATGATGTTCAGGATGCCGTCGGCGGCTTCGAGCAGGCTCAATCCCAGGGGCCGCGCGATTTTTTCCTGCAGGGCTCGTTCGGCCCTGGCTTTGTCCAGCTTCATCCGGCCGCCGAGAAAATGATCCGGATCGAGGACACCCACGACGAGATTGGCGTCGGTGATGGTGACGTTTTCGCCGCCCCGCCCGTAGCAGACCGGGCCCGGATCGGCTCCCGCGCTGTCGGGGCCGACCTGGAGCGCTCCCACGGCATCCAGGCGGGCGATGGTTCCTCCGCCCGCGCTCACGGTGTGGATATCGAGCATCGGCAGGCTGATCGGCCGCTGGCTGATGCGTCCCTGCGTGGTCACCACCGGTTTTCCCCGGTGGATCAGCGCGACGTCGCAGCTCGTCCCGCCCATATCGAAGGTGATGATGTTGTCGATGCCGACCCGCTCGCAGGTGCCCATCGACGCGATCACGCCGCCCGCGGGCCCGGAGAGGACGGTGGCGACCGGTTTTCTCGCCGAGCCTTCGAAGGTCGACACGCCGCCGTTGGACTGCATGATGTAGAGCTTCGGCGTGGAGACTCCCATCTCCCGGAGCTTTCCTTCGAGGCGGCTCAGATAGCTCGCCATCACCGGAGCGATGTAGGCGTTGATCACGGTCGTGCTCATCCGGTAGAACTCGCGGATTTGGGGCAGAACCTCGCAGGAAAGCGACAGCCTCGCCTCGGGAAACTCCCGGGCGAAGATCTCCTTCACGGCCAGCTCGTGCACGGGGTTGAGAAACGAGAAGAGAAAACAGACCGCGACCGATTGAACGCCCTTCTTCTTGAGATTCAAAACGGCACGCCGCGATGCCTCGACGTCGATCGGCTTGAGCACCCGCCCCTGGAAATCGATCCGCTCGGGGATCTCTTCGGTGTAGTAGGGGGTTGCGAGCAGCTTCGGCTTCTCGAAGAACAGATCGTAGGTGGCCGGCCCGTAACCGCGGGTTTGCTCCATGACCTCGTAGATGCCGCGAAACCCCTCGGTGACGAGCAGACCGGTCCGCGCGCCCTTTTCCTCGAGCAGCGCGTTGGTCCCGACCGTGGTGCCGTGACAGAAAAAAGAGACGTCTCCGGGAGCGACGCCGCGATCGAGAAGCTCCTTCACGCCGTTGAGCACGGCTTGAAACGGCTCCCTGGGGGTGGAGGGGACCTTGGTGATCGTGATCTCGCCGGATGATTCGTCGAAAAAGACGAAATCGGAAAAAGTTCCTCCCGTATCCACCGTCACGCGGTACCTGGCCATAACCGTTTTCGTCTAGCATTAATTTTTCGGGCCTTCAATCGTTTCGCCCGCGCGAAGCGCGGGCAGAAGCTCGGGTTCTTGTTCTTGACAGCGGCGCGCCGAGATAATAGTTCGGTCCAGCATGCCGGAAGAAAGCAGGCGCAAGAAACTCCTGCCGGGGATGCTCGACCGCGTCGAGCTTTGGGGGAACCGGCTGCCGCATCCGTTCTTCCTTTTTTTGCTCTTCGCCGCCGCGGTCCTCGTCGTTTCGTGGATCGCGCACGCCCTCGGTGTCTCCGCGGTTCACCCGGGGACCGGCAAGCCGGTCACCGTGGTCAATCTCCTCGACCGCAAGGGGCTGCAGAACATCGTCACCCGGGCCGTGCCCAACTTCACCGGTTTCGCCCCTCTCGGGACCGTGCTGGTCGCGATGATCGGCGTCGGCGTCGCCGAGCGGAGCGGCCTTTTCGGCGCCGCGCTCAAGGGCCTGGTCCGGGCGGCGCCCCGCTGGCTCGTCACGGCAGCCGTGATCTTCGCGGGAGTGAATGCCAGTCTTGCCGTCGACGCGGGTTACGTGATTCTCGTTCCTCTCGGTGCCGTGCTGTTCGCCCAAGTGGGTCGTCATCCGATCGCCGGGCTGGCGGCCGCCTTTGCCGGCGTTTCGGGCGGCTTCAGCGCCAACCTCTTTCTGACGCCGCTGGACCCGCTGCTCGCCGGGCTCACCCAGGAAGCGGCGCGTCTTTACGATCCTGAATATTCCGTGCCGCCCACCGCCAACTACTATTTCATGATCGCTTCGACGTTCCTGCTCACGGCGATCGGGACGGCGGTGACGGCATGGATCGTCGAGCCGAGGCTCGGGCGGTACCAGGCCGCCGGCGAAAACGGGGCGGACTCGCTGGCGGCCCGGGAGCGCCGCGGGCTGGCGGCCGCAGGGGCCGCGATCGTGGGGGAGCTGGTCCTCCTCGGGATCGTGACGATTCCGGAGAACGGGCTGCTGCGCGACGCGAATGGAACGCTCGATCCCTTTTTTCAGGGCATGGTGATGCTCATGGCCCTGGGGTTTTTGCTTCCCGGGGTCGCCTACGGGATGGCCGCCGGCACCATCGCAAGCCACCGGGATATCGCCCGGATGATCGAGGAGACCATGGCGACGATGGGGAGCTACGTGGCGCTGGCGTTCGCCGCGAGCCAGTTCGTCGCTTACTTCGGCTGGTCGAACCTGGGCCTGATCCTGGCCGTCGCGGGGGCCGACCTCCTGCGGGCGTCGGGTCTTTCGGGAGCCACTCTGATCCTGCTCTTCATCTTCGTTTGCGCCGTCATCGATCTCTTTGTCGCCAGCGCTTCTGCCAAATGGGCGGTCATGGGTCCGGTCTTCGTGCCGATGCTCATGATCATGGGCTATTCGCCGGAGCTCACCCAGGCCGCATACCGGATCGGAGACTCCTTCACCAACATCGTGACGCCGCTGATGCCTTACATGCCGCTGGTGATCGCGTTCGCGCAAAAGTACGAGGGGAAGATCGGAGTCGGAACGATCGTGACGCTCATGCTGCCGTACTCCGTGGCGTTCGCTGCGGGCTGGACGTTGCTGCTGCTCGCCTGGGTGCTTCTCGGCCTGCCGCTGGGGCCGGGGTCGGGGATGAGCTATCCGGCCTGACGCTAGGAGAGGGTTCCTCAGCCAGCGAGAATCAGGAGGTAGAGAAAAGGAACATGGACAGCCGAACGATTCACGAAAAGCTCGCCGGGGCCATCGAGGCCGACAGGGGCGAGCTCGTCGATCTCTGTCTCAAGCTCGGGAACCTTCCGAGCCCGCACGGGAAGGAACGGCGGCTGGGCGAAGCCGTGCTCGCCTGGCTGGCGCAACGGGGCATCGACGGCGAGCTGCAGCTCATCACCGCCGAAAGCGCCAACGCCGTCGCAACCTTGCCGGGCGCCGGCTCGGGCCGGAGCTTGATCTTCAACGCGCACATGGATACCGGCCCGGAGCTCGGGCCGGACGCGACCGAGGCCGAAAAGAAGATGGAAACGGCGTGGGTGGAGGGCGACATGCTCTTCGGCAAGGGCATGATCAACGACAAAGCCCAGCTTTGCGCCTTCATGATCGCCATGGCCGCAATCAAGAAGTCGGGCATTCGATTGAAAGGCGACTTGACCCTCACCGCGGTGGCGTTCGAGACGGGGGAGCCCTCCGTGGACCAGCAGCAAGGTATCGGGTTTCCGGGCGAAGGTTTCGGGACGAAATGGCTCGTGGACCGGGGAGTCGTCGCGGACTATGCGCTGGTGGGTGAGACTTCCGGCTTCGGCATCGTTCAGGCCGAGTGCGGGGCCGCGTGGTTCAAGATCCGGGTGAAGGGACGCGAGGTGTACACGCCCCGGCTCGAGCGCGGAGCGTCGATCCGGGAAAATCCCAACGCGTTCGCAAAGGCGGCACACGTGCTGCTCGCGCTGGAGCAGTGGTTCGTGGAATACGAGAAGCGCGAGACGATGTCCTTTGCCGGAGGTACCATCGTTCCCAAAGGGCAGGTGGTCGCCGTTCGCGGCTCTCAGAGGGGTATCGGCGCGGCGAGCCCGTTCTGCGACATCTTCGCCGACGTGAGAATCGCGCCCGGAAAGAACCCTCTCGGCGTGAAGAGAGAGCTCGAGGCGCTCCTGCGTCGGCTCGATCTCGGCGCCGACGTCAAAATGTTTCAGTACTCGCGCGGGCACATCGCCAGGAGCGCCGGGCCGCTGATCGCCGCGGTGGCCGGCGCGCATCGGCGCGTCTTCGGCGCCGAGCCGCCCGAGCCTCCGGCGGCGGAGACCAGCATGTGGCGTGATCTCAACGTCTTCAACGAGATCGGCATCCCGGCGATCTGCTACGGCCCGCCGCGCCAGCGCGAGCCGATGAGCGGCGCGCAGAACCGGGCGATGAGGATCGAGGATCTGCTGCAGGCCACGAAAGTTTACGCGCTCGCGGCGCTCGAAGTCTGCGGCGTCGAAGGGCTTTGAACGCCTCCCGGAACGGCTTGGGCGCCGAAAATCGACTGTTGACATCGGGCGGGGCGTTTTACTACCATCCGGCCCATGATCAAGCTGATCGACCAGATGCGAGAGTTGATCAACCCGGCCCTGGCCAACGGCTGCCCTTGTATCCTGGCCACGGCGTCTCCCGACGGAGAGCCGGACATCGGCTACAAGGGAAGCATGATGGTCTTCGACGACGAGTCCCTGGCGTACTGGGAGCGCACCCGGCGGCAACACTTGAAGAACCTCCAGGCCAATCCCAAGGTCGTGGTCCTGTTCCGCGATCCGAAGACGCGCGTGAACTGGCGGTTCCACGGCGTCGCGACGATCCACGAGTCCGGTCCGGTGCGCGAGCAGGTGATGGCGCGTACGGTCGCCGAGGAACTGGAAAAGGACCCGGAGCGCAAGGGGGCAGCGGTCGTCATCAGGGTCGACAAGGTCACCAACCTCGCCGGCCAGGTCCTCCAGAGCCGCTGACGGGAATCGCCCGTCGCGCTCGAGCCGTCGAGCATCCGCGCGCGGGGCTGCCGGACGACATGCATGCGGTCGGCAAAATCCGGCGCATGCCCGAAGACACCGTTTCTTGTACAGCCTTTCTTTTTTTCTCGCGCAACGTCCACGGGGCCGTGGCAACTTCCGTCGCCCGGCCCGACCGGCCGGTCAAGGGGCGTGGTTTGACATCGTAGCGCGCCTGCGGCTAAGCTCGCGCAAAATGTCCACGCAGTTACGAACTCACTAGCTGGAGGGCGGAGCGGGCGATGGCTTACGACATCCTCATCAGGGGCGGAAGGATCTACGACGGTAGCGGCATGCCCTCGTACCTCGGCGACGTGGCCGTCGCCGGCGGCCGGATCGTCGAGACGGGGCGCGTCAGCGGAAGCGCCCGGCGCGTCATCGACGCGGCCGGGCTCGCCGTGGCGCCCGGCTTCATCGATTTTCACACGCATCTCGACGCGCAGCTTCTGTGGGACCCGATCGCCACCTCGTCCTGCTGGCACGGAATCACCACGGTGATCCCGGGCAATTGCGGGCTCACGCTTGCCCCCGCTCGTCCCGAGGACCGCGAGAACATCCTCGACAGCTTCGCGCGGGTGGAAGCGATGCCGATCGGCGTGCTGCGCAGCGCGATTCAATGGGAATGGGAGACTTTCCCGGAATACCTCGACCGCCTGGACGGCGGGCTCGGGGTGAACGTGGCGGCGCTGGTCGGCCACTGCGCGCTCCGCCACTACGTCATGGGGGATGCCGCCTGCGAGCGCGCCGCGACGCAGGAAGAGATCGACAGGATGAAAGCGATCCTGCGCGACAGCGTCGCCGGCGGAGCGCTCGGCTTTTCGACCAACCGCAACCCGGTTCACATGCGCACCGACGGACGCCCGATCGCGAGCCGGTTGGCGAGCGGCGACGAGCTTCTTCAGCTCGCGGGCGTTCTCGGCGAGTTGAACCGGGGCGCGATCCAGATTTCGGTCGGGACTCCCGGCATCTCGATGCCGGCCAACGAGGCGGTGGGCCTTTTCGACCGCCTCGCCTCCCAGGGGAGGCCGGTGATCTGGCAGAGCATCTCGCATCGCTGGGACCAGCCCGATCTCTGGCGCGATCTCCTCGAGATGGGGCGGCGGAGCCTGGAGGCGGGCTATCCCTCTTATCCGCTGTGCAACGCCAGGCTCTTCAACAACCGGTTCAACCTGAGGAACGCGCAGGTTTTCGACGATCTGCCGACATGGAAGCAGGTTCTCTTCACGCCGCTGGAGCAGAGAAAGGAGATTCTCCGCGATCCAGAGGTGCGGCGGAAGCTTCGCTACGAGGCGGTGGAAAATCATTTTCGCTCCCGGTTCTCGCGCCGCTGGGACCTCGTTTACTTGATCAGGGCCGCGACGCCGAAGAACAAGCCGCTGGAAAAAAAGAGCGTCGCCGAGATCGCCCGGATCCAGGGCAAGGAAGTCCTGGACGCCTTTCTCGATCTTTCGCTCGAGGAGGATCTGGAGACGTTGTTCCAGACCTCCAGCAACAACGGCGACGAAAGCGCCGTCGCCGAGATCCTCCGCAGCCCGATCACACTGGTCGGGCAGTCGGACGCCGGGGCGCACCTCGTCTACGACGCCGGATGGGGCTACGCGACGCGGTTTCTCGGCTACTGGGTTCGCGAACGCAAGATCATGCCGCTCGAAGAAGCAGTGAGAAAACTCACTTTCATGGTGGCTTCGATCTTCGGTCTGGAGGATCGCGGCATGATCCGGCCCGGCCTGGCGGCGGACATCGTCGTGTTCGACCCGGAGACGGTCGGCGATTCCGAGCCGGAGATGGTCGACGATCTGCCCGGAGGGGAAAGGCGGCTGGTGCAGAAAGCGACGGGGATCGAGGTGACGATCGTCAACGGACAGGCGCTCGTGGAGCGCGGGCGGTACACCGGAGCGCTGCCTGGCGCCGTGCTCCGGCGCGGCAGCGGTGAAGCGTTCCAGGCCGCGGCGTGAAGATTTTCTGACAACGAAGGGAGCCGCTCAATGTACTATGGGGCGCGGGGAATCGTGGGTCTGGTCAAGCCTACCTATCGGCCGGGCTCTCTGGAGAGCTTCATCAAGCTGATGCCCGAGGGAGTGGGGTTCATTCCCTGTCACGCGGGCATCCGGGCGGGAAACGAGCAGGAATTCCAGAACGCTTTGGCCGTCGCGGAGCGGAAGGTCGCGCGCCTGGCCGAGCTGGGAGCCAACGTGGTCATGATCATGGGCGCGCCGCCCGCGATGGTGCGGGGGCACGGAGCCGACCGGCAGATCTCGGCGCAGCTCTCCGCGAAGTACGGGATTCCGGTGCTGGTCGCGACGATGGCGCAGGTCGACGCCTTTCGCGCTCTCGGGCTCAAGCGGCTCGTCGGCATCACTTATTTCCAGGAGGAGCTCAACCGCAAGTTCGCCAAGTTCCTCGAAGACGACGGGTTCGAGGTGGCGGCGATGAAGGGGATCGACGTCCCTTTTCAGGACGCGGGCAAGCTGTCGCCGGAGGCGATTTACGGATTTGCGAAGAAGGTCTTCATCGAGCACGGTCCCGCCGACGGGATCTATATGCTCGGCGCGGGGTGGCACAATCTGCCGGTGATCGAGATGCTGGAGAAGGATTTGAGGACGACCGTGGTCTCCAGCATCCCGGCGCAGGTGTGGGCCACCAAAAAAATCCTCCACCTCAACGAGCCGGTCGTCGGTTACGGCCGGCTGCTCGCGGAGATGCCATGAATCGGGTTGCGTTACGGGTCTCGAGCTTCCTGCGGAAGCGCAAACGAGCACTGGCCGGCGCCGTCGCGTTCGTCGCCTGCGCGGCGGGCGGCGCGATGGCGCAGGATGCCAGGGCAAAAGCGGAGGCGGAAGGAAAAATGGTCTTCTACGCCTCCTTCAACGCCAACGACTCGAAGACGCTGATCGACGGCTTCAAGCAGCTCTACCCCAAGATCGACGCGACCTTCTACCGCGCAACGGACGCGCAGCTCATGGAGCGGATCCTGACCGAGGCGCGCGCCGGGCGGCATCTCTGGGACGTGGTGATGGCGACGAGCTTTTACGGCCATAACCTCAAGAAGCGCGGCCTGCTCGCGCCGTACGACTCTCCCGAACGGAAGTTCTACCGCGAAGGCTACAAGGACCCTCAGGCGACCTGGACGTCGATCTACACCAATTACGCCGCCTTCGGCTACAACACGCGGCAGGTGGCGAAGGCCGCCGTGCCGAAGTCGTTGCACGACCTTCTCAGGCCGGAGTGGCAGGGGAACCTGGGGATCGACAGCCGGGCGTACGAATGGTTCGGAACCATGCTCAAGGCGATGGGCGAGGAAAAAGGGCTGGCCTACATGCGCGAGCTGGCCCGGCAGGTCCAGTTGCGCAACGGGCGTACCCTGATCGCGCAGCTCGTCGCCGCGGGCGAGTTCAAGGGAGCGCTCTCGGCCTATTCGCAAACCTTCGAGCAGCTCAAGCCGGCGGGGGCTCCGGTCGACTGGCTTTATCTCGATCCGGTCTTCGCCAACATTCACCCGATGGGCCTGGCAGCCAAGGCCCCTCACCCCAACGCCGGCAAGCTTTTCATCGACTTCGTGTTGTCGAAGCGAGGGCAGGAGCTGATCCGCGGCATGAACCGAATTCCGGACCGGATCGATACCCCGCCGGAACAGAAGCGGCTGATGGAAGGGATCAAGCCGGCTTTTGCGCCCGTGGAAGTGTTCGAGAATTTCGAGCGGTACGCGAAGCTCTTCCATGAAGTCTTCGGCGGCCGGTAACCGCAAGGGGCCGCCGGAGCGGGAGCGAGGTCTTGCGCGTCGTCATCCACAACCTCACCAAGGAGTACGATAAGGAAGGCGGCGGCACCCTGCGCGCGCTCGCGGGGGTCAATCTTGAAGTGCGGGATCGCGAGTTTTTCGGAATCGTCGGGCCGACCGGGTGCGGCAAGACCACGCTGCTGCACATCATCGCAGGCTTGCAGAAATCCACCACCGGATCGGTGGAATTCGTCGGCGAGAGGCGCACGCAGGCGATGGTGTCGATGGTCTTCCAGGATGCCGCGTTGATGCCGTGGCGCAACGTGGAGGAAAACGTCCCCCTCGGACCGGAGTTCCGCCGGCTCCCGGAGCCGGTCTACAAGCGGGCGGCGCGGTTTTTCCTGGAAGTCGTGCGCATGCTCGATTTCAGCGCCGCCCGGCCGCACGAGCTTTCCGGGGGGATGAAGCAGAAGGTGGCGCTGGCGCGCGCACTGGCGAACGACCCCGAGGTGATCCTCATGGACGAGCCGTTCGCCAGCCTGGATGCGCAGACGCGCCTCATTCTGCGCGAGGAGGTCCTGCGCATCTGGGAGCGCGACAAGAAGACGGTTATCCTGGTCACGCACAATATCGAGGAGGCCGTGATGCTGTGCGACCGGGTCGCGGTGATGAGCGCCGCCCCGGGCGTGGTCAAGTGCGTGTTTCCGATCGACGTTCCGCGCCCGCGGACGATCAAGAGCATGTCCGATCCGGACTTCGCGCGGTGCGTGGAGAAGATCTGGGATCTCCTGCGCTACGAGGTCGAACGCAGCATGCGTGAAAACCGCCCGACCGGGCTCCCGTAGTGAACGGCGATTCGCCCGTCGAAAGGTGGTTTCCCGTCGCGGCGCGGCGGTGCTTCCCTGCGGCACGACCATTTCTTTACGGAACGCACGCGAACGATGCCGACGACAGCGGCGAAGGTACGGGATAGAATCGCGGTCGTTCGGCGGGTGGCTCTCCGGGTGCTGATTTACCTGATTCTGCCGGCTCAGGCGCTCTTGCCGGTCAGCGACCCCGACATATGGTGGCACCTGAGCACCGGACGTTGGATTCTCCAGAACGGAGCTGTTCCCTTCGAGGACCCGTTTTCCGCCTACGGCGCGGGAAGAGCTTGGATTGCGTACAGCTGGCTTTTCGAGCTGATCGCCTACGCCGTGTACGTCGCTGCCGGAATCCCCGGCCTGGTCTGGCTCACGGCGGCGATGGCGTTGCTCATCGCTTTCGCCGTGCACGCCCTGGTGCGTCGAAAGCAACCCCCTCTGTCTGTAGAGGTCCTGCTCGCCGCCCTGGCGCTGGGAGCGATGAAACCCCTCGCCTCGCCCCGCCCCTGGCTTTTCAGCATCTTGTTCTTTTCATTGGAGCTGCTGCTGATCGCAAGAGCCCGGGAATCGGAAAACGGTCGCGAGCTCTGGCTGCTGCCCCCGCTTTTCGTGGTTTGGGCAAGCCTTCATATCCAGTTCGTCTACGGTCTTGCCGCCGTAGGTCTTTTGTTTCTCGAATCGCTGCTGGCCCGCCGGCCGTCGCGCCTGCGCTGCGACATCCATGCGCCCCGGCTCTCGCCCGGCCGGGTAGCCTCCGCGGGCGCGGCGTGCTTCGTCGCCACCCTGATCTCGCCCTACCACCTTCTGGTTTACAGGCCATTGGTCGAGTACGCCGTTCAAAGCGGCGTGTTTGAGAGCATCAGCGAGCTCCATCCCATGTTTTTTCGCTCGCCGGCGGACTGGATCGTGCTCTTTCTGGCGTTGGGCGCCGTGTTTCTCCTCGGGCGGAGCGGAAGATGGACCCCGTTTCCGACGCTCCTGCTCGCGATGGGGGTATTGCTGGGGTTTCGCGCGCGCCGCGACATCTGGGTGTTGGTTCTGGGTTCCACCGCCGTTGTCAGCGACTATTTTGGGGAATTCCACGGCGGCAGGAGTATTCCGTTTACGAGGCGACAAGCTCTCGCCGCTGCAGTCCTGGCGGTCGCTGCATTGTGCGCGATCGGGTGGTGGCGGCAACTCACGGAGTCGCGGCTGCAGGCCGAAGTCGAAGCGAAGTATCCCGCCGGGGCCGTGGAATATATCCGAACGCATCGCCTGAAAGGACCGATGTTCAACACTCTGGACTGGGGAGGGTATTTGATCTGGCGATTGCCGGAAGTACCGGTGGCGATCGACGGGAGGACCAACCTGCACGGGGAGGAAAGGGTGAGCGGCTTGCTCAACGTCTGGCTCGGCTATCCGGGGTGGGACGCCAACCCCGAGCTGGCCGCGGCAAATTTCATCATTGCCGACCACCACCGCCCGTTGACTTTTCTGCTGCGCCGCCATCCGGGCTACCGGGTCGTTTACGAGGACAGGGTGGCCGTGGTTTTCGTGCCGTTGCGCGGAGCGCGGTAAGAACCAGGGCGCTCGCAGGCCGGCGGCGCTCCGGAGCTCGGCGGCCGGTGGACATCCAGCTGAGCAGCGAATGCGAATAATGACAGTTTTCCGTCCGCAGCTTCCGGCTCCCGGCGATCCAGCCGCGAGCGCGCTTTGCGGCGGACGGTTTGAACTGCTGGAGCGTTTCGAGCCGGAGCGAAGCGACCACGATCCCTGATACTTGCGCATGCGCTGGCAATAGATCGAGAGGAGGGTATTTCCAATGATCGGCTGTGCTTTGATCCGACCGCGCGACCTCATCGCCATCTTTTTTGCGCTGCTTTCGCTGGCGGGTTGTGCGTCGATGGCAGATTATGAAACGATCCTCGCCCATCCCGACCGGCCCCAGGCGGAACGGGCTCTCGATGCCGTGCGCAGGCCGGCGGAGGTGCTGGCGTTCTTCGGGGTCAAGCGGGGAGACAAAGTCGCCGATCTGTGGGCCGGGCGGGGCTACTACACGGCCATCCTGTCGCAGGCCGTCGGCCCCGAAGGCGTTGTCTACAGCGCGAACCCCGCGGTCCGGCCCGAGTTCGCCGAGCGCTGGAAAAAGCCGGGATTCGCCAACGTGCGCGTCGTCGCGGGACCATTGGACAGGGTGGAGCTGCCGCAGGACGCGTCGCTCGACTTCGCGCTCATCCATCTCAACTACCACGACCTCGACCCGGCAGCGCGCGCGGCGATGAACAAGAGGGTTTTCGGCGCGCTCAGGCGCGGCGGCGTCTACGGGATCGTCGATCATTCGGCGAAAGTGGGTACCGGAAATCAGGCGGCCCAGACGCTGCACCGGATCGACAAGGCGCTGGTCATCGAGGAAGTGACCGGGGCCGGATTCAGGTTCGCGAAAGAAGGGGAGATGCTGCGCCGCCCGGACGACCCGCGCGATTTCAGCGTCGTCAAGATACGGAACAGGGATGACCGCTTCGTCCTGGCGTTCGAAAAGCCCTAGAGAAGCGGCGCTTTAAATTTCGGCCACGGCCCTGAGCTTGAGTCCCTTTCTTTTCGCCTGACCCAGGACGAAGCGGCCGACGGCGAGATCCTCGTCCGCTATCCCGTTCGATTGGAAGAGGATCCGTTTCGGGCGCGGCTGAGGGCAGCCCGACGCCACGACGCGCTCCAGCGGAACGATCTCCTCCCAGCGCGTGACGCCGGCCTGGCAGGCGGCGACGAGATCCCCGCTGTCGCCTTTTGCCGTGGCGAGATCGTCGGTGACGACGAGGTCCATGCGCCGGATCAAATCGAGGGAGATCTCATGCTTGACCGTCGCATTGGCGCCGATCGACGCAACCAGAACCTCGTCCCTGAGCGCCGCGCCCGTCGCAACGGGCGTCGTCGAGTCCGTGGAGACCACCAGGATGTCGGCCGCCGCTTCGACTTCCTCGACGCTGTCGACCTCTTTCCAGTCCGCCCGCACGAGCTTGCTCATCCGCCTGATGAAATCCCTGCGCCGCTTCGGCGTCCGCCCCCAGACGACCACCTGCTCGATGGAGCGGGTTTGCGCGACCGCCTGCACCTGAAAAGTCGCCTGCCAGCCCGGGCCGATCACACCCAGCGTCGTCGAGCCGGGCGGCGCGAGGTATCGGGCCGCGACTCCGGTCGCCGCGCCGGTTCTCAGGCTGCTGAGATATCCCATGTCGATGATCGCCCGGATGGCGCCCGACCGGCCGTTGTAGAGCGTGACGGTGTTCGCGTCCGCCGCGTAGGCGCGCAGGCAGATGAGATCCCAGTCCTGATGCCAGGCGGCCATCACGTTGAGCTGCTTCACGCTTCCCTTGAGGCGGCGGCGGGGCAGAGCGCGCATCTTGCCGGCCGCGCGGTCGCGGAACATCGCGTCCAGCAACTTTACGGCCTGGGGCATGCCGATGAGCTTTCGAGTTTGCGGTTCACTGATGATCCATGCCATTCCGGGCCTCCTTATGGAGCGTTGTATAGCGGAAGGCCGGGTGGCGGGCAAGGCGAGCGAGATTTCGCTTGACGGCCACGACCCTTGCCCGCAAAATAATCCACGTGAAGGAATGTCCGGCCTGCTCGGCGCGTTACGGCGACGAGGTCAATTTCTGCGCCAACGACGGTCGCTCGCTGGTGACAAAAACCTCCGAGCGGTCACGGCTTTGTCCGCAGTGCGCCAACAGCATCCCGGAGCAGGCCTCGAAGTGCCCCTACTGCAAGAGCGACCTTCGCGGGGCGCCGGCGCCGCAGTGGCCCGAGAAGGAGGAGTTTTCGACCGAGCCAGGTCCGGCGGCGTCGCGCCCGGGACTGCCGCTCGGCTCGAAGATCATCCTGATGGCGGGGTTCGCTCTCTTCGCTCTCGGCGTGTTCCTGGTGGGCGGTCAGACCGAGCGGAGCGAGTCCCAGTCGGTGATCGAAGAAAAAGCCAGGGAGCTCGAGGCGCGGGAGCGGAAAATCCAGGAGCAGGATCGCCGCATCCGGGCCCTCGAAAGCGAGGTCGACAAGAGCCGTGCCGAGCTGACCGCGGCCTCCAAGGAGCTGGTTACTCTCAAGGCCAGGCTGGAGGACAGTCAGCGGGCCCTGTCGGCGGCCCAGGAAAAGCTCCGCGTCGCCAACCGCGAAGTCGAGCGGCTGGCCGGCCGGAGGGCCGGCCGCGGATCCCCGCGTGGGCCCGACTCCTCTCCTGCGGTCGTGCTCCGGCGGCCGGCCGAACCAGGGGTCTACGAGACGATCCGCCACACCCAGGTGCACGAGGAACCCTCCGGCAGCTCGCGAACGGTATCCGAGATCAAAAAAGGGACGAAGGTGACGGTCGTGCGCTCGGTCGGCGAATGGCTCGAGGTCCGTTCGAGGCTGGGCAATCCCCCTGGTTACATCCGCTGGGATGATGCTATGTTTGTCGGCAAGTCGAACTGAGCAGCGGCCGTTCCCCGCCTTCTCCTCAGGCGCGGCCCGCGGGCTCTCATGCCCGTGACTCGCCGCGAAACCCGCCTGCCAGCGACGTGAAATTCATCCGGTGCCGCTTCGTGCGTCACCGCAAGGGCTTTGTTTGGAAGAGCCGGCGACATTGAAATCGCACAGTCGGGCCCGGGCGCTCCCCGCGGGATCGCGCCTGGGGACGTTTTCCTCGCTGCGCCACGCCGACTTCAGAAACCTCTGGCTCGGTACTCTGTTCATGAGCGGCGGCCAATGGATTCAGCAGGTCACGCTCGGCTGGCTGCTTTACGATCTCACGGGCTCCTCGGTCCTCCTGGGGGCGCTCAACGGCCTGCGCGCCTTTCCGTTTCTGGTTGCAGGGCCGATTGCGGGCGTGGCGGCCGACCGCATGGATCGCAAAAAGCTGATCCTCGGAACACAGTACGTACTGATGGCCACCGCCGCCGGCATGGGCGTCCTCGTTGCGTCCGGGTTCCTGCAGGTCTGGCACGTTTTTGCTTTCACGCTGATCACCGGTGTCGCCTGGTCGTTCGTCGATCCCGTGCGGCAGAGCCTGATCCCCGCGGTGGTGCCGAAGCACGACCTGATGAACGCGGTCGCGCTCAATTCGGCGGCCTTCAATCTCACCAAGGTCATGGGGCCGTCGATCGGCGGCCTGTTGATCGCGGCGTTCGGCGCGTCGGGGAATTTTTTCGTTCAGAGCGCGGCTTATCTGGCCGTGTTGTACTCGATCTGCCGCATTTCGATTCCGCCGGCGCCCGGTGAAGCGAGACACGCCTCCGCGGTGGCGAGCCTGAGAGAAGGGTTCGAATACGTCTGGTCCAACGCCGAAGTCTTCGCTCTGCTCGCGGCTGCGCTGGTGCCGCGCATCTTCGCCATCCCTTATCAGACGCTGATGCCGGTTTTTCAAAAGGACGTGCTGAAAGTCGGACCGGAAGGGCTCGGCCTTCTCATGGCCGCCCCGGGGGTCGGCGCGATGAGCGCCGGGCTACTCCTTGCCACGCTCGCCAACCGCATCCGCCACCAGGGTCATCTCCTGCTCGGCAGCCTCGTGCTGCTCGGCCTGGCGCTCAACTTGTTCTCGTGGACGACCTCGTTCCCGCTCGCCCTGCTCGCGCTCGTCGCCGTCGGCGCGTTTCAGATCCTCTACATGGCGACCACCAACACGATGCTGCAGATGCTCGTGCCCGATCGCCTGCGCGGGAGGGTCATGAGCCTTTACACCCTCGATCGCGGCTTGATGCCGGTCGGAGCCCTGATGGCGGGAGTGGGCGCCCACGTGATCGGGGCTCCTGCCACCGTCAGCTACATGGGGCTGGTCGTGATCCTGCTGGCGGTCCTGGTCGCGTGGCGGTCGCCCGTGGTGCGCGGTTTGCGCCTCGGGGCCCGCGGTTGACCCCGTCCCCGTGGTGCCTCTATGATCGGGAAGCGGAGGTGCCATGAAGGCGGGAGTTTTGATCGTCGTCCTGCTCGTGGCCGCCGGTCGCGCCAGCGCCGGGGGAGCGGGCGTGAGAGCCGGGGAAAGCCCGAGGCCCGCCGGCTTTGCGCTCTCGGGCTCCCGGTTCCATGGCGGCCCGGGCGATCCGGCACATGGCGGTTTCCTGAACAACGCTCCTCACGCCGGCGGTTTCGCGCCTTCGTCCGGAAGATTCACACCCCGCAGCATGCTAACGCTCCCTTCGGGGGCGGTCGGCGGCCATTCGATTCCCCGCTTTCCTGACGATAAGGACAGGCGGTTTCGC